>CANRXN010000064.1 GCA_947643945.1 uncultured Clostridium sp. | reverse complement strand
ACCAACACTTCTAGAAAATGAAGACTTATCTTTAAACGGATGGCAAACAAGTGATGGAGAAGCTGTATCAGACAAACTAAAAAGTAGAATCGCTTTAGTAACAACAAAAACAACAAAAACAGAAAAAGATACTATGAACAATTTAATGGAAGCTAAATTACCTAACCAAGAATTAATTACAAGCGAAACTTATAATATATCCTTAAATGTATGTAAAAAATATGTTGTAAAAACAGGTCACAGACTAAGATTAGCATTAGGATTCCCAGCAGGTTATGGACCAGAAGACGCAGGCGTTACCTTTAAGGCATATCACTTTATGAGAGATGCTCAAGGAAACGTAACAGGAGTAGAAGAAATACCATGTGTCGTAACACCTTATGGATTAATTGTTACTTGTGATTCTTTTAGCCCATTTGCAATTGCAGTAGTAGAAAACGATGGAGCACAAGTAGTACAAGAAAAATCATTAATCGTATCAGCATCAGAAGGTGGTGTAATTACAGGAGGAAATAGAGCAGAAGGAAACATTGTAACTTTAAAAGAGGGTGAAGAAAAAACATTCTCTGTTCAAGCACAAGAAGGATATCAAATTGAAAATGTAACCGTTTGTGGTGAAACCATCAATATGGCACAAAGGGTAGAAAACAAAGAAACAATGGATGTAACCGTAAATTATAATGACATAAAAGATGGAAACTGCATTGTAGAAGCAACCTTTGTTGCAAAATCTGTATTAGCAGCAGAAGAACAAAATGGAGAAGTAGCAGTTACTCCAGAAGTAGAACCAGCAACCGTAGCTATTCCAACAGAAAGAGTAGCAAGTGCCAATAAATCAGTAGTTATTAACTCCAATGTAAGTCAAACAGAAGGAACTAAAACCTATCAATGGTATAAAGATGGCGTAAAATTAGAAGGAAAAACAAATAAAGTATTAACCATTGACAATGTAACAAAAGCAGATGCCGGAAAATACAAACTAAAAGTTACTACAACAGTAGGAACGGTAAGTAAAGAAACAGAAAGTAATGAATGTAATTTAGTAGTTAGAGGCTTTGATGCAACGATTAAAGCAACTGATAAAAATGTAAACTTACAAAAGTTAGAGCCAGGAGACGAATTTGAAGTAAGTCTTGCCATCAATAATTTTAACAATATTGGAAATGGATTAGTTTCTTTAATGGGACAATTAGAATATAATGCTGATATTTTGGAAAGAATAAGCATTACTGGTCAAAATGGATGGAAATTAGAAAATGGTGATATTAACGAAGCAAACTTAAAATTTATAACTGACAGAAATAACCCTGTTACAGAAGCAGGAGAAATGTTTAGAATTAAATTTAAAGTAAAAGATACTATTGCAGAAAATACCGATACTACCATTAAAGTTAAAGGTATTTCAGCAAGTGGTGGATATGGAACAATCACAACCAATGATGCACAAGCTGACGTAAAAATTATAATTATTGAAAAGCCAGAAAAAATTACATCTAACAAATATGTAATTAACGAAGAAGATAAAGATATTTCAAGAATTGCACCAGGAACAACCGTAGCACAATTTATAACAAATGTAGAAACCGAAAATGTAACAACAGAACCTAAAATGGTATTTTTAGACAGCAAAGGAAATGAATTAGCAGAAAATAGTGTACTAGGAACTGGAATGATTGTTAAAGTAGGAAAAAACTTACAATATACTCTTGTAGTAACAGGAGATATTGACGGGGATGTAGAAGATGAAGTAATAGGAATTAATGACTTAGCTAAATTAAAACTACATCTAATTGATTACGAAAAATTAACAGGAATATACCTAAAAGCTGCTGATGTAGATAACAGTGGAGAACTTGACATTAACGATGTAGCACAAATAAAATTAGTTTTACTGGATTTGTTAGAAATACAATAAATTAGAAAAGATAGAAAAGGAATTATGATTTTGCAAAAAGAGAAGCTTTTCAATTTTCCAAAATATAATTCCTTTTTAAGAAAGAGGAAGAAAAATGAAAAAATTAATAACGTTAAGTTTAATTTTAATAATGGCAATTTTTATGATGGGGAATGTATATGCTGCCCTTGATTGCAATGTAAGCGTAGAAGCTAATAAACAAGAAATAGTAAAGGAAGAGGAATTTACAGTTGATTTTAATATTTCTAACATACAATCCCAAAGAGGATTAATTGGCTTTAATGCTACACTAGAGTATGATAAAGAAAGTTTAGAATTAGTAAAAATGGAAGGGAAAAATGGTTGGGAAACACCAACAGAAGGTTCTTCTTACAATGGAGCTAATGGAAAAATAGTAATAACTAGAAGTGGACTAGGGAAAAATGACGAAACTGTTTTTACAGCAACTTTCAAAGCAAAACCAGAAAGTAATCAAAATTTGATGATAACGTTAAAAAATATTAAAGTAGCAGATGGAACTGCTCCTGCTAAAATTGCACTTGCTTATCAAAACATTACTGTAACAGATGGCACAAAAAATCCTATGCCAGATCCAGGAACAGACGATGAGGACAACAATAATAACGATAACAATGATGCAGAAAGCAATAAACCTAACACAGGAAATACTTCTTCTAGTATAGTAGGTGGAGAGAATAATGCTAATAAAAACACATCTACTAGCAACTCTAATAAAAATCCTATGAATAGTAAAAATGGTTTACCAAAAGCAGGAACAGCAACGACAACTTTATTTATTCTATTAATTACAGGAGCTGTTTTAATAGCTGTAGCATTTTTAATTAAAATAAAAATTATCAATAAAGAAATTGATAAGCACGAATAATATTTTGGTCTTGAAGCTAGTGTTTGACCTTGCATTTGGTCAAATACTGGCTTTTTTATATGCTAGGAAAGTTATTTTTTTGCAAATTTGGCAAAACTTTTAAAAAGCACTTGCGAACGTTTGTGCTTATGTGGTATAATGTGTTACAGTAGTCTAAATTGATAAATAGCAGAAGTTATTTCAAACAAGATAGAACCTAAAATTTACCCACAATAAATTTGGAAAATCACTAAAATTAGGGAGGAAAAATGTTTAAATTACAATCAAACTATAAACCAACAGGCGACCAACCACAAGCAATAGAATACTTAAGCAAAGGAATAGAAGAAGGCAAGAAATTCCAGACACTTCTAGGTGTTACAGGCTCACGGAAAAACATTCACAATGGCAAATATTATACAAAAAGTACAAAGACCAACCCTTGTTTTGGCACACAATAAAACCTTAGCAGGGCAACTATATAGTGAATTCAAAGAGTTCTTTCCAGAAAATAACGTTGAATACTTCGTTAGTTACTATGACTATTACCAACCAGAAAGCTATATCCCTTCAACAGACACCTTTATTGAAAAAGACTCTTCCATCAATGACGAAATAGACAAATTACGCCATTCAGCAACCCTATCTTTATTCGAAACAAAAGATGTCATTATAGTAGCATCTGTATCTTGTATTTATGGATTAGGAGACCCTGTAGACTATCAAGAAATGATGTTATCTTTGCGAGTAGGAATGAATAAAGCAAGAGACCAAGTCTTAAAAAAGTTAGTTACCATGCAGTACACAAGAAACGAAATAGACTTTAAAAGAGGAACCTTTCGTGCCAAAGGAGACATTGTAGAAATTTATCCATCAGACCAAAGCGAGTCAGCAGTAAGAGTGGAATTTTGGGGAGACGAAATAGAAAAAATCACAGAAATCAATCCATTGACCGGAAAGCCGATAGGCAACAGAAAGCACATTTTAATTTCTCCAGCATCTCACTATGTAACCACAAAAGAAAAAATGGAAAGAGCTATTACCACCATTGAAAAAGAAAAAGAAGAAAGAATAAAATATTTCAAAGAACGAAACAAATTAATTGAAGCACAAAGAATTGAAGAAAGAACCAACTTTGATATCGAAATGATGCGAGAAACTGGCTTTTGTTCAGGTATCGAAAATTATTCTAGACATATTAGTGGAAGGGAAGAAGGAAGCCCACCATACACTTTATTTGATTACTTCCCAGACGATTTTTTATTGTTAGTAGACGAATCCCATGCCACCATTCCGCAAGTAAGAGCTATGTACAATGGCGATAGAGCAAGAAAAGAATCGCTTGTTAATTATGGCTTCCGCTTACCATCTGCATTTGACAATAGACCATTAAAATTCCAAGAATTTGAGCAAAGATTAAATCAAGTCATATTTGTTAGTGCAACCCCTGCCGACTACGAAAAAGAAAAAACGCGGGAAAAACGTAGTAGAGCAAATCATAAGACCAACTGGTTTACTAGACCCTAAAATAGAGGTAAAACCGGTAACCAATCAAATTGACGATTTACTAGAGCAAATACGAATTCGTGTAGAGAAAAAACAAAGAGTATTAGTAACAACCTTAACCAAAAAAATGGCAGAGGATTTAACAGAATATTTAAAAGGACTAGACATCAAAGTAAATTATATGCACTCTGATACAAAAGCTTTAGAAAGAATGGAAATCATAAGAAACCTTAGGTTGCGGAGAATACGACGTCTTAGTAGGCATCAACCTTTTAAGAGAAGGACTAGACATACCAGAAGTATCTTTAGTAGCTATCTTAGATGCTGACAAAGAAGGTTTTTTACGATCCGAAAGATCACTAATCCAAACTATAGGTCGTGCCGCTAGAAATACAGACCGGAACGGTTATTATGTATGCGGACGAATTAACAGACAGTATGGAAAAAGCAATTCGCGAGACCAACCGTAGAAGAAAAATACAAGAAGACTATAACAAAGAACATGGTATTACCCCGAGAACGATTCAAAAATCAGTGCGTGATAATATTTCTATGACAACGGCAGAAGATATTAGCGTAGAATATAAATTAGAGAAAAACGAAAATCTACAAGAAGTAATAACTGAGCTAACTGACCAAATGTTGCAATTTGCAAGTAGCATGGAATTTGAAAAGGCAGCCGAACTTCGTGACAAAATAAAAGAGTTAGAAAAGTTATTATAATTGACATCTATTGTATTTTACAAAATAAAATTAAAAGAGAAAGGAACATGAATAAAATGGAAACAATATGGACGATAGGGAACTCATTTTGGTTCCAAGCCATCATTAAACTAATATTAGGCTTTGTACTAGCAGGAATAATAGGATTAGAGCGTTCCTCTTGGAGTAAGCCAGCAGGATTTAGAACCCATGCACTAGTAGGAATTAGCAGCGTATTAATCATGCTATGTCGGAGAATACATGTCAAAAATATATGATATGGATCCATCTAGAATACCAGCACAATTATTATCAGGAATTGGATTTATTGGTGCAGGAACCATTTTAAGAGATGGTTTTAATGTAAAAGGACTAACAACCGCTGCAGGATTGTTAGCCGTCACTTGTATTGGATTAAGCATAGGAGCAGGTTTTTACTTAGGCGGAATAGTAACAACTTTAATTGTATATATCATACTATCTTATTCTTATAAAATATCAGACAAACTAGATCATTTTGATATCTTAGAATTAAATGTGAAAATAAATAAGGAAGTAGGAAAAACCTTAGCATCGATTGAAGAAGTCTTAAGTAAATATCAAGTAGAAATCAAACAAATGAAACGACCAAAAAAAGAAGACGAAGAAGATGTCGAAACCATTCATATAGTAGGACATTATAACAAAAAAGGATTCAAAAAGAATGAATTAATAAGAAATCTAGTATCCTTTGAAAATATAGAAGAAGTATTACAAGAAGAAGACTAATCTCTATTGATTTAGTGACATATTTTTAAGGAACTTTTAGTAAGTAACATACATATGATACCTTAAAGGGTGATTAAGTATGTTATTTTTTAAGGAATTATATGAAGATGCTAAAAACATCAAAAAGCAAGATCCGGCAAGCCGAAGTGTTTTAGAGGTAATTATCTTGTATCCTGGATTTCATATCCTCGTATTTCATAGGCTCTCTCATTTTTTATATCGTCACAAATTATTATTTTTAGCAAGATTAATATCACAAATAGGAAGATTTTTTACAGGAATCGAAATCCATCCAGGGGCAAAAATAGGAAGACGATTATTTATTGACCATGGTATGGGAATTGTGATAGGAGAAACGGCAACAATTGGTGACGATTGTACAATTTATCATAATTCTACCCTGCGGTGGAACTGGAAAAGACAAGAATAAAAGGCACCCCGACATTGGAAATCATGTTATGGTAGGTGCAGGAGCAAAGGTATTAGGACCCATTCAAATTGGCAATTATGTGAAGATTGGAGCTAATAGTACAGTTCTAAAAAATATACCTGACCATGTTACAGTGGTTCGATGTAATGAGATTGTGAAAAAATGACCCAATTGTCCCCAATGGTTCCGG
>CANRXN010000063.1 GCA_947643945.1 uncultured Clostridium sp. | reverse complement strand
GCCAACATTGCGACCTGCCTGATTGCGTACTATAGCTTTAAGGGGATTGTGAGGGTAAAGTTTTCAAATTAAAATCAAAACGGAATAAATTTAATCTTTCCAAATGTAGATAGAATTGAAAAATTGTTATTAGAAGAGTTGAGTAATAAGAACTAATATTACAAAAGAACCCATTTTGCGTGGGTTCTTATATGTTATTTAGTTTTTATCTTTCATTATCCTTTGCTTTTTTAGCTTCTTCTTGTTCCAATTGTTGATAAAATTTCTCTCTTCTTGTATTAAGAACTGTTTCAACTTCCGCTGAAATTCTATCTTTTTCTTCAACTTTATATTGAGCTTTAAATCCTTTTCCTATACTTTTTACTGATTTTTCTACTTCTTTTAGAACTAAGCTATCTACTGCTGTTATTTCATTTGTATTACCATTTTTTGTGTTACTCTTTTCTCCCCTTTTACTCCACATATTTTTTAGGGATTTAAATGGATGTTTCCAGTCGAACTTAGTTTCATAAGCAACCATTTCCTTATTTCTTTGCTCGTAAACTCTTTTTTTGTTTTCTAACTCTTGCATTTCTTTATGCTTATCATCTTTTTCAATATTTTTTCTAAGCATCATTTTATCTACTGTCAATTTGTTTGTCAAATTGTGTAGGTTTTTTGCATCTGCCATGTAATCTTTTAGATAGTCTTCTACTCTTTTCTTTTCTGTACCCAAATCAATTTCTACATCTTTAATGTTTTTTATTTCACTTATAAGTTCTGCTTCTATCATTTGTGTTTTTGCTTTTAATTGTTCTTGTATTCTTTTAATATAAGCTTCTATTTTTTCGCCTTTATTCATATCATAAGCGGTATCTTTTTCGTCAGTTTTTGCTTTTGCAGAAGTTTCTTGAATTTCTTTTTCTATGAATTCTATATCTTTTTTTAGTTCTTCTTTCTCTTCTTTTGAGGCATCTGGTGAAGCTAATTTCTTTTTACACTCTTCTCTTTCTTTTACTAAGTCTTCTACTTTTTTTACAATAGCATCTACTTCTTGCAAATTTTCTCTTGCAATTCTAGTTTGTGCCATTACCTTATTAAATGAATTTAATCTTTCTGCTTCACTTTCTTTTTGTTCTTTAACATTATAATCAATTTGTTCAATTTGTTCGTCATTGTATCTTTTTTCAATATCTCCAGATTTTTCTGCTTTTGCTATTTCTTCTACTTTTTCAAAAATAGTTCCTATTCTTCCATTTTTAGATTGTGCTTCTAATAACTTTTTAGCATTCTCTAATGAAGTTGCTGAAAATTTCTCAAAATCCTTCATATTTTCTGATTTCAATTGTTCGTCAATTGCTTTTATTGCTTTATTATATACATTTATGGAAGACTTTAGCAATTCAATGTTTCCATTGAATGTCATCCCTTCTAGTCTATGAATAATATCATTTATTGCTTGTACTTTGGAAGGATCTAATGCTGATTTTGATATTTCAGCTTCATTTAATATTGCATCAACTAATACATCTGCTCTTTTGTTTAAATCTTCTAAAATTTGTTTTTGAATTTCTAATCTTGATTTTGCCATATTTCTTTCCTACCTTTCTTCTTTCTTATTTTTTAGCTTTTTCCCATTCTCCAATAACAGCTAATTTTTTCTCGATTTCTAAATTAAGTTTTATGTATTCCAAAAGTTCTTTTTTAGATGCATTATCAATCTCTTCTTTTTCAAGATTTGAATTAACCTCATCTAATAATTTTTTTATTTCTTCTTTTTCTTTTTGAATATCCATAATACTCCCCTTTCTTTCGTTCTTTTTAAACTCATTCATGTATAATTATAACACGTTTTACTTATCATTTCAATAGATTTACATAAATTTAATAAATTTGTCATACTCTGGTAACAATTGTAAAACTTTCCAAAGAAGCAAAAAAACGAGCAAACCTGCTAAATTTGCTCATTTTACCTCTAAATTTTCTAAACTTCTTTCTGTCAACCTTAGGTATCTTTCTTTTTTGTCCCTAATCTTTTTTCCTTCTAATTCTGGTAATATACCAAAATTCGCGTTCATGGGTTGGAACTTTTGATTTGGAGTCGAAATATAATTGGCTAAAGCCCCAATCATAGTATATTTTGAAAAACAATATTTTTTGACCCCGCACCTAAAGGTTTTACTTATCTGTAGTTCGCTTTCGCTCTCACAGCTAAGGGCATCCCCAAAAACACTGGCAGCGTTTAAGCCTGCTACTAGTCCAGAAGATATCGATTCTACATAGCCTTCTACTCCTGTAATCTGCCCGGCAAAGTATAAATTTGGTATAGTTTTTAGCCTATAGGTTTCGTTTAATAATTGGCTGGAATTTATGTAAGTGTTTCGGTGCATAACACCATATTTTATAAATTCTGCTTTTGCTAAACCTGGTATTTTACTAAATACTCTTTTTTGTTCTCCAAATTTTAGGTTGGTTTGGAATCCTACTAAGTTATAAAGGCTTGCTTGCTTGTCGTCTTGTCTTAGCTGTACAATGGCATACGGTCTTCTTGCAGTTCTAGGGTCGTCAAATCCTACTGGCTTTAAAGGTCCAAATCGTAAGGTGTCGATTCCTCTTTTTGCCATTACTTCGATTGGCATGCATCCTTCAAAGATTTCTCTTTTTTCAAATTCGTGTAAAGTTACTACTTCGGCTTCTACTAATTCTTTCCAAAAGTTTTCGTATTCTTCTTGGTTCATAGGTAAGTTAATGTAACTTTGTTCTTCTCTATCTTGCTTTTCTAGTCTTGCTTTCCATTCTTCTTCGCTTTCTTCTTTTTTCTTTTCTTGGCTGTATCGGTCACCATAAAAGGCAATGGAAAAATCGATACTGTCTTTGCTAACAATTGGTGCTGCTGCATCATAAAAGTATAATTTGTCTTGCCCTGTTAATTCTTGTATTTGGCTTGCTAAGGCATTTGATGTTAAGGGTCCTGTTGCTATAATTACAATCCCTTCTTCTAACATTTCTTTTAGGTTGGTTACTTCTTGATGAATTACTTCTATATAAAGATTGTTTCTAATTTCTTCTGTTACTCTTTTAGAGAAGACTTCTCGATCAACGGCTAATGCTTGTCCTGCTGGTACTTTTGTTTCGTCTGCTATTTTAATTAATAAAGAGTCTAGCCTTCTTAGTTCTTCTTTTAATAAACCACAGGCATTGGTTAGCAAGTTTGATTTAAAGGAATTACTACATACGATTTCTGCTAAATTTTCGTTACTGTGGGCTGGCGAATATTTTTGTGGTTTCATTTCATATAGTTTTACTTTTATTTTTTGTTTGGCAATTTGGTAAGCTGCTTCGCATCCAGCTAAGCCTCCTCCTATTATGGTTATATAGTCTTGCATCATTTTCCTCTTTCTTGTTAATCGATAAAAATATGAAAAACTTCATTTTTTTATCGGTAATTTCTTGAAGTTTTTCATTTTTTCATGTGTTAATTGTTTTTATAGGGCGAATGTTTGTCATTCGCCCTTCTTTTTTGCCAATCTTATTTCTTCTGCTCGCAGGTCTGGTTTCCTACGGTACAAGAAGTCTTACAAGCTGACTGGCAAGATGTCTGGCATTCGCCACAGCCACCCTTTTTTACTGTATTGTTCAGCGTCTGGGTGTTTAAAGTTTTTACATGTTTCATTGGGTCTACCCTCCTTTGCTGTGCTAGACATCTATAGTCTATTAGTATATGCCAATTATAGCACATCTTTAGTAAATTTGCAAAGCCATTCCTAATATGTAGGGCATAGCTAGTAGGAAGTTTTATATAAGAAAAAGAGAAACATTCTAACTGATAGGTGTCCTTTTTCTATTAACTTTTTACCTATTCCTTGTTTCTGATATTCTGGTAATATTCCAAGTGGTGCTAATGATAATTGTGGTATAAAATTATTGCAAATTCTTTATTAATTTATTAAATATATCCAGTCATTCGCTATTACCACACAATAATATTATTGGTTTTCCGCTTCCATATTCCTCATAATTAAGATTTACATTATTAACTCTTATATTCATAAATACCCCATTTCAAATTGTAATTTCTCTATTTCGCAATAAATCTATAAATTGCATAAACACCCCATATAAGCCAAGAATAAGCCCAACTCTTAAATACAATACTTACTGTTAAGTACACAATGGCAACTATTATTGCTATTACCCAGTTTATTATTTTTTTCTTATCCTTCATTTTTACCTCCTAGATAAGTTGTCGCTTAGATGTTGTTAAGATTTTTTGTTTCTTTTACTAACTCATCAAAGTCTGAAATGTAATTTTTATCTTGTATAACTCTATACTTTTTATATTCATCTAAAGCAAATTTATCTGCTATTTCTCTCTTTATTTTTCCGTTATCCTTTAAAATATTATATTCGTTAATTTTTAAGAATACTTCTAATTTTTCTTTCCATTCTTGCATTGAAATAATCTTGCCTAGTTTTACTTGTCTTTCTGCATAGTCAAGATACATAGATACTAAATTGTTTAGTTCTGTAATTTCTTCTTGTGAAAGATAATTTTTTGCTATCTACTCTGTTGTAAATTATTTCAGGTGCTGTCATTCCAGTAATTGCAAAATGTAACTTGTTTTGAACATTTTTGTAAAATTCTTGTGTAGTTTCACTATTTTTATCATAGTCAAAACTACATTCTTTGTATATATCAGTTATTTTTTGATAAAATCTTCTTTCACTTGCTCTAATTTCTTTTATCTTAACTAATAATTCATCAAAGTAATCTTTTCCAAATTTTGGTCCATTTTTTAACATTTCACTATTGACAACAAATCCTTTTTTTATATATTCTTTTAAAGTTTTGGTTGACCAAATTCTAAAATCTGTCGCTTCTTTTGAATTTACTCTATAACCAACTGCTATAATTGCATCTAAACTGTAAAAATTTGTATTATATTTTTTTCCATCTGAAGCAGTTACTCTAATTTTTTGAGTAACTGAATCTTGCTCTAATTCTCTTGTTTTAAATATATTTTGTAAATGATATGTTATATTATTTTCTACCACATTAAATAATTTTGACATTGACTTTTGAGTTAACCAAAAATCTTCTTCATTATATAAAACTTCAACAGATATATTTTCGTTATTTTGACTTTGGTATATAATTAAATCTTTTAAATTTTCTATACTGTTCAATACTAATCACCTCATATTTTATTTCTGAACTGTTGTTTGTATTTTATAATAGAATACTTGCTGTGTCAATATTTTTAGTTAAATTTATGTAATATATTTTCTATATGAATTTTTTACATTATTTTGATTTACCATTATAACTTCAAAAAGATATTTTTTGAGGCATATTTATTATGCCTTTTTATTTTTTCCTAATTTAAATTTAAAAATGGCACTTTCCTACAATACAAAGAACGCCACATTAGTGGCGCTACGTTAGGAAAATTTCTTTAATTCAAATTTTAGTGCTTTTAAAACTACTCTAAGCACAATCTAAAATTTTGGTTTTCTTAAGCCGTCAGTTTCACAAATACAAAGCTACACGAAAGCCAATGAGGTCGCCGGTATTGTTCGGAATGCTAGCGCTACGACCGGAAGCCGTAAAGTTAGAACCATCACGGTTGTAACTACCTCCACGATAAACACGAGTGTTGGTGTTGTAAGCTTCCAGAGTCCATTCTAAAACATTTCCTGCCATATCATAGATATTCTTTTGCTTGTTAGTTACTACATTTAAATTATCACTATAAATTAAATCTTTTCCTGTTATATGACTTGGATTTGTTTCTATATTTCCTGAATCTGTTTTGCTATAATTATCATAATACCAACCCTGTTTACTACTATCTTTTGCAAAACCAGTAAACGCAGAGTCAATAAATTTTAAAGTCGCATCCCATTGTACTCCATAACATAGAGTACTTGTTATACCTTGGTACTTGTTCTTTTTTGCAAATTCTTTTGCTAGTTTTACAGCCCCTACTTTTCCTCCTGTTTGACTTGTTCCTTCTATATCATTCATACTATTTCCCCATGGGACATCATTATAAACATTTGCTCCTTTTTTTACTACTACATTTCCTGAACTATCTTTTCCTGCTTCGAATCTTCCTATATAAAATCCTTTATTATTTTTTACTCTATCATACATAGCATTATATTCTGCTTGTTCTGTACTATATCCATTGGCAAATGGTTCTGTACAATTCGTTAACAGAGATTGTAGATTATTATTACTGTATCCTTCTATTGTTTTGAAGTTTGCCATATTATCTACTGGCACCCATACAAATTGATTACCTGTTAAATCTTCAATTACAACTCCTTCTGCTACTGTTTCTGCTGAATCACTTGCTATTTTAAAACCTGCTGGAACAATAAATTTCTGTTGATTAATATCTTCTACT
>CANRXN010000062.1 GCA_947643945.1 uncultured Clostridium sp. | reverse complement strand
AGATGGACTAAATAGTGGAAAACAAATCGAAAAATTAATCGAAAAAATAGCAAGACAAAAAAATGTGCAAAATATAGCAGATATAGAAATGCCACTTGTCATACCAAGTGTTGAGTTATGCAAAGGAAACGTCATATGTTTTATCTCCAAACAAGTAAGGCAAGATAGCTTTCATCAAAACATATACATAAATGATATCAAAATAGGAAAAGCAGTAAGAGCAAGCTGTAGTTATCCTATTGTTTTTTCACCTTGTCCTTATAAAAACAAAAAACTAATCGATGGCGGGATCCGCCAAAATGTACCATGGAAAGAAGTTAAAGAACTAGGTGCCCAAAAAGTACTTAGCATCATGTTTGACGAAACCGAAGACCATAACTGTGACAAAAACTTAGTAGAAGTAGCAGGACGCTCCATTGGACTTTTATGTAAAGAATTATCAGATTACGAAATGGAAGGAGCAGACCATGTTATAAAAATTAAAAGCGACAAAGTAGGCTTATTAGACATGAGTAAAATAGAAGAATTGTATCAATTAGGGTATCAACAAACCAAAGAAATGCTTTCAAAAACTATGATTTTGGCATGATGTTTAAGGATAAGCAAAAAGCAGAGAAGTGCCGTTCTCTGCCTTTTAAGTGTATTTTATAAAGGACATATGGTACTGTCTTTATGTATTTACAGTATACTACATAGTTTTTCTTCTGTCAAATGTTTTGTAAAATCTTCCTAAGAATGCAAGCTTTTTTCCTCTGACAAGTTTTTTTCGTTTTCAGCATCCAAAGCCTGTTTTCGATTTTGCTTTAACTTTAAATTATCCTTAGCAATCGTCATAAGAAGTTTAATACGATTTGTTTGATTTGCCTCACTAGCACCAGGATCATAATCAACAGGAGAAATATTAGCATCTGGATATTTTTCGCGTATTGTTTTAATAACACCTTTTCCAACTACATGATTTGGCAAGCAAGCAAAAGGCTGAACACAAACAATATTTGGAATATCATTTTCAATATATTCAATCATTTCAGCTGTTAAAAACCATCCTTCACCTGTTTGATTTCCAATTGATAACACGTCTTTAACCTTATCTTCTAAATGCCAAATATCGCAAGGTGGTAAGTAGTTTTTAGAAGAAGACGCTAAAGCAAGTTTTACATCTTTTTCTAAAATATCAATTAATTTAATTGCTGCTTTCATCACTTTAGAAGATGTTTTGCTAACATTTAGCAAATGATTAAAAGTAACTTTGTGGGTACACATAAACTTAACAAATCCCATAAAATCAGGTAAAATTACTTCAGCCCCTTCTTTTTCTAACAGGTCTGCAACAAAGTTATTACCAAAAGGATGATATTTAATCAAAACCTCGCCAACAATACCAACCTTAGGTTTTTGAACAGATGTATCTAGCTCGATTTTTTCAAAGTCTTCTACTATATCATAAATACTTTGCTTAAACTCCTTGGTAGTTGATTTCTCTAGCAATTTTTTACACTTTCCCATCCAGGTGTCAAACAATTTCTTTGTTTCCCCTTTATGAACCTCATAAGCTCTATTCTTGGTTAACATTTTTTGTAGCAAATCAGCATATACCACCATTTTTAGCATTCTTTCAGCCAAAGGAATCGTAAGTTTAAAGCCAGGCATTTTTTCCATACCAACAATATTAAAGGAAATAACCGGAACATTTTCAAATCCTGCATCCTTTAAAGCTTTGCGGATAAAGCCAATGTAGTTGGTAGCTCTACAACCACCACCTGTTTGGGACATAATTAAAGCTGTTTTATTTAAATCATATTTTCCAGATTGCAAAGCCTCAATCATTTGACCGGTTACTAAGATAGAGGGATAACAAGCATCGTTATTAACGTATTTTAAACCGGTTTCTACTGTTTTCATAGTACAATTTCTTAGCAATTCAACACGATAGCCAGAAGCACGAACAGCAGCCTCTAACAATTCAAAGTGAATTGGTGCCATTTGAGGCATCAAAATGGTATAATCTTTTCGCATTTCTTTTGTGAAGATTTTTTTCTTAATACCATAGTCACCGTCTAATTTTTCTTGTCTTTTTTCTTGTTCACGCTTTTTCATACTAGCTAAAAGCGAACGAACACGAATCCTAACAGCCCCTAAGTTATTAACTTCGTCAATCTTAATTAAAGTATACATTTTATTAAAACTAGTCAAAATTTCTTCTACTTGGTCAGTGGTAACCGCATCGACACCACAGCCAAACGAATTTAATTGAATTAATTCTAAGCAATCATGTTTTCCTACAAAATCAGCAGCAGCGTAGAGTCTAGCATGATACACCCATTGGTCAACCACACGAATTGGTCTTTTTGCTTCCGTTTTATCGGCAATGCTATCCTCTGTTAATACACTAAGTCCCAAAGATGTAATCAGGGTATCAATTCCGTGGTTAATTTCAGGGTCTACATGATAAGGTCTTCCTGCTAATACAATTCCTTTCAAATGGTTTTCTTCTAAGTATTTTACTGTTTGGGCGCCTTTATTTTGAATGTCTTTTTTGCATTTTTGATATTCAGCTTCTGCTTTTTTAGCAGCTTCGGTTAATTCTTTTTTTGTAAAATGATAGCACTTAAACTCGTCTAATTCTAGAATTTTTTTCACTAAGCTTTTGGTATCAAAAGGCAAAAACGGATTTAGAAATTTTATGTCACTTTTTTTAAGACCCTCTACATTATTTTTTAGCACCTCAGCATAAGAGATAACAATAGGGCAATTGTAGTGATTGTCTGCCTTTTCATATTCCTTTCTAGAATAGGGCATACAAGGATAAAAAATCGTTTTAATGCCTTGTTCTAGTAAGTCTTCAATATGACCATGAGAAAGTTTGGCTGGATAGCAAACTGACTCAGATGGCATAGATTCCATTCCTTTTTCATATGTTTTTCGTGTACTTTTTCTAGAAAGAATGACACGAAAGCCTAAACTCGTTAAAAAAGTAAACCAACATGGATAATCCTCGTACATGTTTAAAACTCTAGGAATACCAATCACACCTCTTGGTGCAAATTGCTCTTTTAATGGTTCATAATCAAAAAGTCTTTTTTGCTTATATTGAATGATATTTGGCAATTCTTTTGTTTTTGTAACAACGCCAGCACCCTTTTCACAACGGTTACCAGATACATGAATTTGACCATTACTAAATTTATTGATGGTTAATTTACAATGATTTTCGCAATTGTTACAGCGTGTATGGGTAATTTTAATTTCTAATTTATCTAATTCGTCTGTCTTTAAAATAGTAGAAGTATATTCCATATCCAAATTTGCTTCATACTGTTCCTTTGACAAAAGTGCCATTCCGTAAGCACCCATTAGCCCAGAAATATCAGGACGAACCACATTTTTTCCAACAATCAATTCAAAAGCGCGTAAAACCGCATCATTATAAAAGGTTCCACCTTGTACAACAATGTGTTTACCAAGAGTTTCGACATCTCTTACCTTCATAACCTTTTGGATAGCATTTTTAATAACAGAATATGACAAACCACTAGAAATATCGCCAACCGTATAGCCTTCTTTTTGGGCTTGTTTAATTTTAGAATTCATAAAAACAGTGCAACGAGACCCTAAATCTACCGGTCTTTTTGCGTTAATGGCCTCTTTTACAAAATCTTCAATTTCCAGGTTTAAGCTCTTAGCAAAAGTTTCAATAAAAGAACCACAACCAGAAGAACAAGCCTCATTTAGCATAATATTATCAATGGCACCATCTTTCATACGAATATATTTCATAACTTGTCCGCCAATATCAACAATAGCCGTAACATCTGGCTCAAAAGTCTTAGCAGCTGTATAGTGGGCAATGGTTTCAATCTCATTTAAATCAACATTTAGAGCCGTTTGAATTAGCTTTTCGCCATAACCAGTCACGCCACTATAACGTAAAATTGCTTTTTTAGGTAACACTTGATACAACTGCTTTAGCATATTCATAACACTTTTTAAAGGATTTCCCTCATTATTTCCATACAAAGAATAAAGAAGTTTTCCATCTTTATCAATTAAAACCAACTTAGTCGTAGTAGAACCAGCATCAATTCCTAAATAACAATCCCCTTCATAACTTTCTAAAGATGCTTTTTCTACAGCATTTTTATTATGTCTGTTTTTAAAAATCTCATAATCTTCTTTATCTTTAAACAAAGGCTCTAAAGGCTTTGTGGTATTATCTTGTGAATTCCTTAAATTCTGGATTTTTTCATGTAATTCGGTTGTAGTAATTGCATTCGTGCTAATAGAGTCCAATGCGGCTCCTTTTGCTACCAAAAGATGTGCTTCTTCTGGCACAATAATCTCGTCCTCTTTTAAATGCAACGTTTCAATAAAGCGAGCCCTTAATTGTGATAAATAATTCAAAGGTCCGCCCAAAAAAGCTACATTACCACGAATCGGTCTACCACAAGCAAGACCACTAATAGTTTGATTCACAACCGCTTGAAAAATAGAAGCAGCAATATCTTCCTTAGCAGCCCCTTCATTAATCAAAGGCTGAATATCCGTTTTAGCAAAAACACCACAACGAGAAGCAATAGGATAAATGGTAGAAAAGTTTTTAGCCAATTCGTTTAAACCTGCTGTATCCGTATGAAGTAAAGAAGCCATCTGATCCAAAAAAGCCCCTGTACCGACCAGCACAAGTACCGGTTCATACGTTGTTCAATCGATTGGTCAAAATAAATAATCTTAGCATCCTCACCACCAAGCTCAATTACCACATCTGTCTTAGGGATATACAGCTCGACAGCACGTTTACAAGAAACTACCTCTTGAATAAAATTAACACCCAAAAACTTTGCAGCAGACATAGCCCCTGAACCCGTAAGAGCCAACGTAAACGAATTAGAAGGAAACTTAGTAAGAAGTTCCTCTAACACATGACAAACCGTATTTTTTGTATCTGAAAAATGTCTTTGATAATCTTTGTAAATCGTATCTTTATTTTGATTCATAACAATAATCTTAACCGTAGTAGAGCCAACATCTAGCCCTACATGTAAAACATCATTAGGCGTATCATTTGTATAATCAATGTGATTTGCATCTATATTATTTAAAATCTTCATGATAAAACCTTCTCTCTAGTACATAAAAAAGCTATGTACCACCCTAATTTTATACGGAAAACAGCATTTTGTCAAATGGAAAAATCTTGCAGGGACTAGGGGGACGTTCCTTAAAATCCCTCTTTGGGGGACAAGGGGACACTCCTTAAAATCTCTTTTATTAAGAAATATTTTTATAACATAACAATAATCCACTAAAATAAAAGTTTATCGTTCAAAAAATTTTCATAGAAATTCTAAATCTATAATATGGCACCCTTCCACATCAAGTGCGGACACTTTCCATATTATAAATTAAAAATTTCTAATTCAATTTTTTTCAATCAAAACTTTTATTTTAGTGAATTATTGTTTAATAAAAATTAATAAAATAATTTAAGGAGTGTCCCCTTGTCCCCCAAAGAGGGATTTTAAGGAACGTCCCCCTAGTCCCTTTTTCAAAAAAAGTTCTAAAAAGGACAAACACATAATACAATAAGTAATAAATAAAAAAGTACAAGGAGGAAATTTATGAAAAATAAAAAAATTGGAATTATTTTTTTTATCGCATTGATTGTTATTTTAATAGGAGGATATTTTGCGATTAAATATGTTAAAAATAAACAGGTAGAAACAAAAGCAGAAGCAGAAGTAGAAGAGTACACACCAGAACAAGAAATTACAGAAGAGCAAGCAAGAAAGACGATTGTTAGTTTGTATTTTCCTAATAAGGAAACAAATGAATTAAATCCAGAGGCACGATTGATTGATATAAAAGAGGTAATGAATAATGCACAGGAAAAATTAATTGATTTATTAATAGAAGGACCAAAAAATGAAAAAAATAAAAAAATAATACCAGAAGGAACAAAATTAAATAAATCTTATTTTGAACAAGATTGCGTGGTATTAGATTTTTCACCTGAATTTTTAAATTATAAAAAAGAAGATGAAAATGAAAAAAATAATTTAATAAATTGTATTGTTAATACTTTAACAGAGTTAACAGAAATTAATAAAGTAAAAATAACAATTGATGGAAATGAAAATCCAGAATTTAATGAAATTTATAATAGGAAAAATAATTTATAAAATTTATTTTTTCATAATTTTGAATAATTTTAAATATTTAAAATTATGTTGAAAATTATTTAAAAAATGTTCAACATCATTAAGTGAATTAATTGTATTTTTTTTATACAAATTAAAATTAAAAGATTTTTTATGAGGAGGATTTTTTTCTCCTCTATTATTTTGGTTATTTTCATTTAAATAATAGTTATCCATTTTTATTACTCCTAGAAATCAAATTTTGCAAAATTATTATTTTTATAGTATAATATGAAAGTAATAAAAAAAGTGGTGGGGTGTGCAGAGGGGCTTACCCCTTGCCTTATTGGGGAATTTTCAGCGATAC
>CANRXN010000061.1 GCA_947643945.1 uncultured Clostridium sp. | reverse complement strand
ACAGAAAATAAGAATGGTTCCTCCTCCCATTCCTGTTCCACTTACAATTCCAGATATGATTCCTATTAATACTTCTGTCATTTTTCCTCCTAGCGGGATTTTAGGGACGTTCCTTAAAATCCCTGTTTTTAGGATTTGGAGATGTCCTTAAGTAAGATACAGCTTAACTTTCTTACATAAAAATCATTTTGTAAGACGCATATGTTAAAAATATCGTAAATGCTATTTTCATTACCTTCTTTGGTAACTTTTTTAACAACTTTGCTCCAATATAACCACCAATGGCTCCTCCTATTGCGCAAAAAAGTGCAATTTTCCAATCAATAAAATCACCTTTGTAGTAGAAAAAACTACTAGTAATTACCATTGGTAAAATACAAAATACAGACGTCCCTCTTGCTTTTGTATCGTCTACTTCTAATAGATAAATAAAGGCTGGTACTAGTATCATGCCTCCTCCTGTTGAAAATAAACCACTGACGGCTCCTGCTAATAATCCTATTATTATTTTTTTCGTCATAATAAAAACCTACTTTTTAGTAGGTTTTCCAACTTTTGTTTTTTTATGCAAAAAAAATGAAGCTTATGATTTATTTTAAAGATATGTCCCTAAAGGGATAACTTATCTGTAGCTTGCTTTGCTTGCACAGCTAAGAAATCCCAAACCAGACAAAAATGTCCAACTGGGAAACGTCCCCAATAGAACATTTAATCTGGATTATAATATTTTGTTCCTAACATTTTGTCTGGCAAATATTGTTGATCTACTTGATGTCCTGGAAAATCATGTGGGTACAAATAGCCTTCGCTATAGCCTAATTCTTTCATTTTTTCAACAGGAGCATTTCGTATGTGCATTGGTATTTCTCCTGTGTCTTTTGTTTGTACATCTTCTAATGCTTGGTTAATTCCCATATAGGTAGCATTGGATTTTGGCGATGTTGCTACATACACCGCAGCTTGTGATAGAATAATTCTTGCTTCTGGCATGCCTATCATATGCACTGCTTGCATTGCTGCATTTGCTACTACTAAGGCATTGGGGTTTGCCATTCCTACATCTTCTGCTGCACAAATTACGATTCTTCTTGCTAGAAATACAGGATCTTCTCCACCATTTAAGGCTCTTGCTAAGTAAAAAATTGTAGCATCTGGGTCGGTTCCTCTCATGGATTTAATAAAAGCACTAATGTTATCATAATGCTCCTCGCCATTTTTATCAAAAATGGCTTTTCTATTTTGAATGCTGTTTTTAATTACTTCATTTGTTAAATGAATGTATCCATCTTCTTCCATTGGTGTTGTTAGGGTTGCTACTTCTAGCCCATTTAATGCCGTTCGAACATCTCCATTGCTGATGGCTGCTATTTTTTTTAAGGTTTCGTCCTCTATTTTTATGTTATATTCGCCTAATCCATCTTTTCTTTCTAGTGCTTTTTTTAGTACCTGATAGATATCATTTTCTGTTAGTGGATTTAATTTGATTACCATGGATCTTGATATTAACGCCTTGTTTACTTCAAAATAAGGATTCTCTGTTGTGGCACCAATTAAAATAACGGTTCCATTTTCTACAAAAGGAAGTAAGGCGTCCTGTTGTAATTTGTTAAATCTATGGATTTCGTCAATGAATAAAATACTTTTTCCGATAGGGTTTAGCATAAAGTTTTTGGTTTCTTCTACTACCTTTTTAATTTCTGCTACTCCAGATGTTACGGCATTTATTTTGTAAAATTTGTATTTTGTGGTTTCACTAATAACCCTCGCTAATGATGTCTTTCCACATCCTGGAGGTCCAAATAAAATAATGCTAGATAGTCTGTCTGCCTTGATGGTTCGATATAAAATTTTATCTTTTCCAATTACATGCTCTTGCCCTACATATTCTTCTAATGTTTTTGGTCGCATGCGAAAGGCTAATGGTTCATTACTGTTCATGATTTTTTCCTCCGTACCTAAAGGTATAGCTTATCTGTAATTCGCTTGACGCTTCATACAGCTAAGGGTATCCCAAAAATCAGCGATGCTTTTTGACCTCGTCCCAAAAGGCACCTATTTTCCCAAAAGGTTTAGTCCTTTTTTGATTAATTCTTCTGTAGATAGCTCTGTTTTGTCTAAGTTTGTAAATGCTTTTTCTATTTCTTTTTTGTTATAGCCTAATACTTGAAGTGCTGCCATTGCTTCTGCTACTTTTTGGTTGTTTTGGATGACTGCTTGTAGTTTGTCTTCTGCTTGCTCAGCTTCTGTTTCTACTGAATCTTCCATTTTTCTTGTTTTTGCTTTTGTTTTACTGCTATTTTCTACTTCTTTTTGGATACTTTGAATTTGTTGTTCTTTGGTGATTTTGTCTTTTAGTTCTAAGATAATTCTTCCAGCTGATTTGGCACCAATTCCTGGAATTCCCGTTAGGGCTTTTACGTCTTCTGTGATAACGGCTAAAGCAAATTCTGTTGGAGTACAGACAGCAAGCATTGTTAAGGCTGTTTTGGCTCCTACACCACTTACGCTGATTAGTAGTTCGAACATTCTTAGTTCTTCTAAGGTATTAAATCCATAAATGCTAATGTCGTCTTCTCTTACTTTGTAATAGGTGTGTACTTTAACGGTTTTTCCTATCTCTCCTAGTTTTTCGATTCCTGCTTCTGCCATGTATATTTTGTATCCTAATCCTCCCACATCGATTACAATGTATCCGGTCATTTTCATTTCTAAAGTTCCTTTAATATATGCTAACATGTTCTTTTCCTTCCTTGTTCACTTTTATAAAATATTTTATTTTTATGTATCAAAAAGATAAGTTGCTTCTAAGTCTGCTTCATGTGTTAGTAGTGCAATTGGGTATTTGGTGTAACTACTTCCTATTGCATTGTAATTTTCTTTTGGTTCGGTATATCCCATGTGCCAACGAATTGAGTATTTTTCTTCTGGTGTTAGTTTCATGTATTCGGTTATCATCATTACAGATTTTTCGCCATGTCCGTATGGTATGGTGTCGTCTACGGTGTAATAGGGTACTTTTTCCCATACGCCTAACGCATTTTTGGCATTTCGGTAGTCTACTTTGTAAAAGTTGGTTTTGCAAATGTCATGTAAAAGTGCAATGATAATGATGGATTCTTCTGGAATTTCGATTGGTATGATGCAGTTTGCTACTTTGTGCTTTAGAATCTCATATACTTTTAAGCTATGTTCTACAATCCCTCCTTCATGGTCTCCATGAAATCTGGTGCTGGCTGGTGCAATGAAAAAATCTGATTTTTCTAAAAAGCTGATTAGTTCTTCTATTCCTTCTCTTTTTACGGTTTTTAATAGTTCGATAAATTGTTCTTTCATTTATGGTTTCTCCCTTTCTTGTTTTTATTTTTCTTTTGCTATTATATAAACACTTAACTAAAAAGTCAAGTGTTTTATCGAACATTTTTTCTTTTTATTGCTCTGCTTTGCTATCATATAAGTTTCTTGGTAATTCTGGATTTTTAATGACCACTTTTTGAATAGATATTTCTAGTATTGCTTCTAACAAGGCTTTTAAGATATCTTCATTTCCTTCTTTGGAAAAAACGAATTTTAAGAATTGCAATACCTTTTACCGTACTTTTCATCGCAAATTTGTTACAGTTCACTAAAAATAAAAAAGTCATAAAACAGCTGATTAATTTTTCTAGTGAACTGTAACCGCAGATTTCGACATTTTTAGACAGCGGGATTTTAAGGAACGTCCCCTAAATCCCTCCTTCAAAAACAGTGGTTGCTGCCCCAGTCATATAAACATGATTATCCTTTCTATTCCATTCTATCTCTAAACTTCCACCGAAGTAATTGGACGAATACCTGTCTATTAGTAAAACCTTTTAAACAACAAGCAACGGCGGTAGCGCAAGCCCCTGTTCCACAGGCTAATGTTTCGCCAGAACCTCTTTCCCAAACTCTCATTTTGATGTGTTCTTTATCTTGAATTTCAATGAATTCTACATTAGTCTTATTGGGAAATACAGAAGCTGTTTCTAAAATTTTGCCATATCTTTCAACTTCAAAGTTTTCAAGGTCTTGAACTTGCGTAACAGCATGAGGATTTCCCATGGATACACAAGTAAAGTTAAATTCTTTATCTAAAGCTTTTACTTTTAGATTTTTTACTGGTTCTTCTAGTGCCATAACTGGTATTTTTTCAGGTGCTAAAATGGGTTCTCCCATATCTACTCTTACGGTTTCAACTTTTCCTTGTTTTACATTTAATAATAGTATTTTAATACCAGCTAATGTTTCAACGCTTACTTTAGTTTTATTGGTTAAACCTTTGTCATAGACAAATTTTCCTACACAACGAATTCCATTTCCACACATTTCTGCTTCGCTACCATCACTATTAAACATTCTCATTTTAAAATCTGCTACTTCGCTTTTAGCAATTAAAATTAGTCCATCTGCCCCAATTCCAAAATGTCTATCGCTTACAAATTTAGCTAAATCTGCTTCCTTTTCTATGGTTTGATGGATGGCATCCATATACACATAGTCATTTCCTAGACCATGCATTTTTGTAAATTTTATCATTTTTTACCTTCTTTTTAAGAATTTTTTGTTATAAAATATAGTTATATTTTATGTTCGCTATTTTATCATACACCCATTTTTTTGTAAAGTATTGTGATTTTTATAAACTTACTATTCACAGCCGATATTTAAAATCGTCAAATGCTTGAAATATAAAAATTAAATGCAATTTCTTTTTGCTGTATTGAGCCGAGGAATGTAATGAAAACGTCTTATTTTTAGGCTGTAGATAGTAACTATATAAAAAATCACATTCTTAATTTTTTATGAATTCTATTTTACTATTTTGATTTTTGATGTATAATGACCTCAAAAGATAGGAGAAAAAAGATATGAAACTATTAAAAAAACTACTAATCATACTACTAATCCTTTTCGTAATTGCCCTAAGCCTTATCTTCATGATTGGATTTGGCTATTACACAAATACCTTAAAAGAAAAGCCCTTAATAACTAGAGTAGAAGAAGTAACGGGGAAAGAAAATTACACCCCATTTGAGCAACTACCAAAAAACTATATTAATGCCGTCATTGCAACAGAAGACCATCGTTATTATGACCATGGTGCCATTGACCCAATTGGAATAGCAAGAGCCTTTTATACCAATATTCGTGATAGAGAGTTTGACGAAGGAGGTAGTACCATCACCCAACAGGTTGCCAAAAATGTTGTTTTTAATCAGGACAAGACTTTAGTTCGAAAATTAGGAGAAATTTTTGCTGCTTACGATTTAGAAAAACAATATAGTAAAGACGAAATTTTTGCTTTGTATGTCAATTCCTCTTATTTTGGAGATGGCTATTATTGTATTTATGATGCCGCTAAAGGCTACTATAACAAAGAGCCAAAAGACTTAAGTCTATCAGAAGCAAGTATGTTAGCTGGCGTTCCTAATGCCCCTTCTATTTATGCCCCAACCGTAAACCCAGACCTTGCCAAAAAACGTCAAACGCATGTCTTAAATAAAATGGTGGAATATGGCTACATTTCTAAAGAAGAAGCCCAAAGTGTTGAATAATTGGGCTTCTTTTTTCATATATTGATTTATGAAAGGAGAACACTATGAAAATAATTGTTTTGCACAAAAAAATAGTAATATCTATTTTGGTTCTTTGTGTTTTGTTTTCTTGTTTTCTTTTTCACTTAAGCAAACCCTTTTCTTTTGCAGTTTCTTTAACCACTAACAGCATCCTAGACGACACTAGTAAAGAAAAAATTTTTAACCTAACCAAGCAAGAAGAAAAAATCGCTTACCTTACTTTTGACGATGGTCCAACCTTAAAGGCAACTGGTAAAATCTTAGATATTTTAAAAGAAGAAAATGTAAAAGCCACTTTTTTTGTGGTGGGAAAACATGTAAAAGAACACCCTGAACTTGTAAAAAGAGCTTATGAGGAGGGTCATTACCTTGCCAATCACGGCTACCATCATGACAATAAAAAATTATATCAAAGTAATGATAGCTTTATAAGCGAAATTAAAAACACCGATATTGAAATTGGAAAAGCAATTGGTGTTGATAACTATTGTTCCCACGTTTTTCGTTTTCCTAATGGTTATATGTCTTCCCATTACAAGGCTAAGAAAAAAGAAGCAGTTAAACTTCTTCAAGATATCAATTATACTTATATTGATTGGAATTGTTTAAATAATGATTCTGTTAAGAAATATAGCAATTCTGGGTTACTAAAAAATTTAAAAAAGTCTTCTAAAAATAAAGGTACTTTAGTTATCCTAATGCACGATACCAATGATGTTAATGATACCTCCTCTATTTTAAAAGACTCTATTTCTTATTTGAGGGAACAAGGCTATGAGTTTAGGAATTTTTATGATTTGTATTGAAAGTGTTTTCCACAAAACCTTTCTTCTTATAGGTTTACAATAGATATGTCACACCAAAAATAAAAAAATAGGAAATACCAAAAATATGATAAAATAATTTTAACCACAAAATTTTTATCGAAAG
>CANRXN010000060.1 GCA_947643945.1 uncultured Clostridium sp. | reverse complement strand
ATTTGGTTTTTTGTCAGCCATTCTTGTTTTTCCCCCTCTCTTCTTTTTTGTTCCTAGAATGGTAAGTCGTCACTAGAAGATACTTCAAAGTCTGATCCCATGTTTCCTGGTGCTGTGTCTCCAAATGTGTTTTCAAAGTTTGTGTTGTTTGTAGCATCACCTTCTCTTTTGCTGTCTGCAAAATAAGCTTCTTCTGCTACTACTTCTGTTACATAGTGTTTGGTTCCTTGGTCGTCATCCCATGTTCTTGTTTGAATTCTTCCAATTACTCCTACTTGTTGACCTTTCTTAAAGTATTTGCTACAAAATTCTCCTAGTTTGCTCCAAGCAACAATATTAATAAAGTCTGCTTGTCTTTCTTCTCCTTGCCTTACAAATCTTCTGTTGACTGCTAGACTAAAAGATGCAACTAGTGTGTTGTTTGTTTGTGTGTATCTTACTTCTGGGTCTCTTGTTAGCCTTCCCATTAATATTACTTTGTTCATTTTTTATCACCTTTCTTTACTTTAAATAAAGGCCCCTTTTCTTTATTTAATTTGTTTTTTGCTAAAAATTTCAATTCTTAGTCTTCTTTTCTTACTACGATAAATTTCATGATATCGTCAGTAATTCTGTAAACTCTTTCAAGTTCTTGGATAGAATCTGGTTTTGCTTCAAAATTGAATAGTATGTAAGTTCCTTCTGTTTGCTTTTTGATTTCATAAGCAAGTTTCTTTTTGCCCATGTGCTCTACTGATTCTACTTTTCCATTTTCATTGATTAGTCCTGTGAATTTTTCTTCTAAAGCTTTTAGCGCTTCTTCGTCTAAATTAGGATTAACAATGATAATACTTTCGTATTGGTTCATTATTTTCACCTCCCTTTGGATTTATAACCTACTTTTTTAAAGTAAGTAGAGAACTTAAAAAATAGCTAGGCTACTTTTTAAGCATAGCTATTGTATCATATTTTATCCCGTTTGGCAAGCGTTTTTTCGCTTTTTGTAAAAGTCTTCACCTTAAATTCGTTTTTGCCTTTTTTAAACACATTCTTGAAGTTTTTCAATTTCTTCTTTTGATAGTCCTGTTATTTCTTCAATATCTTTTAAATCCATATTTTTCTTTAGCATTTTTTGAGCGGTTTCTTTTATTGTTTTCATAATCCCACGTTTTTCTCCCTCTAGTTGTAAATCAAACAACATTTTAGTTGCTGGACTCATAGATACCTCCTCCTTTCTTTCCAGTTCTTCTAACATTTTTGTTATTACGCTTTTTTCAAAAAATAATGCCATTATGTTTTTTATGATATCTTTAGCTAATTCTTTGTTTTTCTCTTTCTTAAGTTTGTTTATTATCTTTTTTGTATAGATAAGCATTTCTTCCTTGGTTTTGCACTTTTCCATTATCATGAAACTTGTAAATCGTGTAGTGGTTTCTTGTAGTTCTTTAAATGTATAGTCCTGCACTGTTATTAGGTTGTACCATAAAGAAGTATTTTGATACTTTCTATAAGCTTTTTCATAATATTGTTTTTGGCTAAATTTTGTTTTTGCTGTCCATTTTTGAAAACCAGTATAAATTACAATTGGTACTACAATTGGATATAGCAAGTTATTAGTCTCTTCTCTTTCCATAATCTGTTTTGTGTAATCTCCTATTTTTTCTACCATTTCTTGGTTCACTGTACTTTGATGCTCAATTAGAAAGTATACTGGTTTTTCTTTCAAACGGTATACGATATCTGCTTGTTTTTCTTTATATTGCTTTGTTATAAATTCGGTTGAACATTGCACTAACTGTTCTTCTTCTATTTTCCCTTCTAATTTTAAAAATTGATTTAAAAATCTGGCAACCTCTTTTTTCTTACTGAAAATTACTTTTAACATTTTGTCATGCTTTTTGTCTACATTTTCTATGTTTTTTTGTCCATATTTTATTTCTTCTTTGGTTGGTATTTTGTATTCTTCCCCTTCTTCTGCTAATATCATGATTTCTGGATGTGTTCTTCTGTACCTAATATAGTCTAGTTTTGTTACAAATTGCAAATTTTCTTCCTCCTTTAAATTATATATTGTTTTTATTTGTTTGTCAATATTTATTTTTAAGTAAAATTACTTTCCCTTTTGTTTTTACCCTTTTTGCTTACATTACTTTTGTATATTAACAAATATTGATTAAGTTGAATTGTGCTTAGAATTTTAGCACTTTTGATTTTAAAAGTTTCGATTTCAAATTTTAGATAGTTTTATTTTAGCATGCTTTTTTGATTTGTCAACCTCTTATGGAAATAATTCACAAAGAATTCACAAACATAGAATTTTCTCTTTCATATTAATTAAAGACCCTTTGGCAAAAGGGTCTTCCATTTCACAATCGATGTTAAGTTAATAATCCTTTCATAATATGAATATCCTCATAAGTTGTAATTTTTATATTGGTATAATCCCCCTCCAAAATTTTAACGGGAATTTGATTCTTTTCTAATAACATACAATCGTCAGTTACCTCTTCTTGCTTATATTTTTCATGCATTGCTAGTAGAGTTTTTCTATCAAAGCATTGCGGTGTTTGCACAATCCAAGTGTTGCTTCTTTTGGTTGTTTGTATAACAATATTATTTTCGTTGGTTATTTTTATTGTATCTTTCGATGGCACACCAATTGTTGCCCCTTTTACTTCTTCCATGCTTTCGATACATTCACTAATATATTTTTGTTTGATGGCTGGTCTTGCTCCATCATGAATGATAACAATATCCGCCTTTGTTTCTTGAAGACAGTTGTAAATCGTTTCTTGTCTTGATTTGCCACCAATTACTAACTTCGTTGGTTTGGTTATGTTTTCTTCTTCCAAAATTTCTTGTACTATAGAAGATTCTTCTTTTTTTATTCCTATTATGATAGTATCAATATAAGGATTTTCATGAAAAGTTTTTAAACTATAAGACATAACCGTTTTGCCATTGATTTTTTCAAAATTTTTATTTCTATTTTGTCCATATCTTGTACTATTTCCTGCAACTAATAGAATTGCTGTTACTATTTTTTGGTTTTTCATTTTTTACTTCGTTCCTTTCTAAATCGTGCAAAATCAGGTTGGAAAAGAATTGAATTTTTCAACTTCTATTTCATCTTTTCGAATTATAAGAACAACATAAATAAGTTTGATATCTAACTTTCAAATTTTGATAGGCTCTTTTAGCCACATCTTTACTTTCAAACAAGCCATAAACGCAAGAACCTGATCCAGTTAATAAACTTCCGCAAGCCCCTTGTTTTACTAATTCTTCTTTTATTCTTTCTATTGAGTCTTTCTCCTCTATTACTTCTTCAAAGTGATTATATAAATGGTTTGCCACTTGTTTTAATTGGTTTTGTTCTAAAGCCTTAATTAGGAATGGTTCTTTGTTTTGCTTTGTTTGTTTTTGTTGCCTATCTATTTTTTGATACATCTCTTTTGTGCTACATGCCATCTTCGGTTTCACAATGACAACATAGTATTTAAAAGTGGTATCAATGGGCGTTATTTTTTCTCCAATTCCTTCTGCTAAAACAGCTTGATTGTAAAAACAAGGAACCACATCTGCTCCTAATTCTTTTCCTATTTTTTCGATTTCCTTTTTTGGCATTTTTAAAGAAAATAACTTGTCCATAGCTAAAATAAAACTGGCACAGTCTGTACTTCCTCCTGCTAAGCCCGCTTGCATAGGAATTTTTTTGTTTAATCTAACGTTTACTCCTGTAATGCTAGGATATTTTTCTTTTAATTTTAGATAGGCTTTATAAATGATGTTTTCGCTAAGTTTTAAGTCTTCTACATTGGTGTTAATTTCTATGTTGTTAGTAGCTGTTTTTTGAAGCCAAAGCTCGTCATACAAATTGATTTTTTGGAAAACAGACCTTAAATTATGATAATTATCTTCTCTTTTTTCTATTACTTCTAAGCTTAAATTGATTTTGGCTCTTGCTTTTTTATAGATTTTTTCCATTTTAAAAATCCTTCCTTACCTTTGCCCAGATTATTCAACTGTTAAAATGACAAACACGCTAATTCCGTTTCCTTTTCCACACTCGGTTAAGCCTTCTCCTGTGGTTGCGGTAATTCCTATTTGGTTTTCTTTTATATTTAAAATTCTTCCTAT
Organism: uncultured Clostridium sp.; assembly: GCA_947643945.1. Lineage (GTDB taxonomy): Bacteria > Bacillota > Clostridia > TANB77 > CAG-508 > CAG-269. The sequence continues at coordinate 2,423 of CANRXN010000060.1, read as the reverse complement.
ATTTTTTCTCATTTCTTCTATTTTAGGACTGATTTTAGGTCTTAAACATTCAATTGTAATGGATAGATGTACGATTCTTTCTTTTAGATATTTTAAGGCTTCTTTTACATATTCTTCACTATCAGTAATTCCCCTTTGGCACATTTCATCTGCTATTTTTCCTAATACATTTTTACAACTAATTCCTGATATGGCATTTGTGATAGCATGCAAAATAACATCAGCATCACTATTGCCAAGTAAAGAGTAATCTTCTTTAAATTCTACGCCTCCTAGCATTAGCTTTTTTTCTTTGTTTTGGGCGTCTATTTTGTGACTGTCTTGACCAATTGCTACTTTCATGGCTTTTTTCTCCTTTTGTTTTTTCTTATTTTATCATGGTTTTTGGTTTGTTTCAAGTTTCTTTTCCTAGCAACCAATCAATTACATTTATTTTTCTTATTCCATTATAAGAAGTATATGGATCTAGGTCTTCTGTTAGTAGAAATTTGGGATAATGGTCTCTTAAGTTCTCCAATGGTAAGAGTTCTCTTTTTAGCGTTTTTGCTTCTTTTACTGTTTGGGCTACTTGATAATATTCTATTCCTTTACTATTGATTGCTACAAAATCTATTTCTAGTTCATCCACTTTTCCAATGTATACATCATACCCTCTTCTTTTTAATTCTAAATATACCACATTTTCTAAAACATGACCACTATCGCCATTTTTTCTACCTAATAGAAAATATCGAAGCCCTAAATCTGTAATGTAATATTTATCGCCTGTTTTTAAGTATTGCTTTCCTTTGACATCATATCTACTTGCTTTGTAAAATATAAAAGCTTCTAGCAAAGCTGTTATATATTTTTCTACAGTATGAACAGATATACTTCGTCCATTTGAAGTCATGGTATTGGCAATCTTATTAGTTGAACAGGTATTTCCAATATTGTCTAGCATAAAATTAACTACACTTTGTAACATAGCATGATCTGGGAATTTTTTTCTGGCTACAATATCTTTTAGTATAATAGAATCATAAATTCCTTGCATGTATTTTTCTATATCTTCTAAATTTTCAAGTTCTAAGGTGTAAGGAAAAGAACCTGCTGAAATATAATTTTTAAATAATCTATCTTGATTTGAATTGTCTGGAAATGCTCCCACATATTCTTTAAAAGATAATGGCAGCATTTTTATTTCGATGTATCTGCCTGATAATAAAGTAGCTAATTCACCAGATAATAAATAAGCATTTGAACCCGTTATATATAAATCAACATTTTTATTGATATATAAACCATCACAGGCTTTTTGAAATTCTTTAACATTTTGTACTTCATCTAAAAATACATAGTTCTTTTTTTTGGTGTTTAGTTTTTTTGTTACAAATTCATATAATTTTAAGTAATCGTTTAATAGCTCGTTATAGATTGGATTTTCTAAATTGATCCTTACAATTTGGTCTTTTTCTACCCCATTTGTTATTAGGTATTCTTCATACAAGTCAAATAATGTGGATTTTCCACATCTTCTAATTCCTGTGATTACTTTAATTAAGTCCTTATCTTTAAAACGTATTAATTGATCTAAATATTCTTTTCTTTCTATCATTTTAACCACCTACTTTTTAATTTATTTTACATCTTTTAGGTGTCTTTGTCAAGTTTTTGCACTGTTCGTTCAAAAATTATATGTTTTTCGACTTTTTTTGCATTATTGTTGCAAAGAACTCCGCTATAAAGCAGAGTTTCTTTTTTCCTTTTTTAACAATACCTTTTGAAACACCAATGACAATACTGCAAAATTAACAATAGAAAGGATTATTAATCTAATAATTAAACTAATAATTGGCATTAGTGGTGCAATGTTAAACCACCAATTTAAAACTGTTAATCCTAACGTAAATAGTATCGTAATAACAATTGCTAATGATAATCTAAAAATAGATACTGGTAATTTACTATTTTCACTTTTTCTTGCTTTTGCTAAGGTAAATAAAAGAATGATACCACAAATTCCCGTTCCTATTACACATAAGCTTGAATATTGTTCTTCGGTTATTAACTCATATTTATTTAAAATAGCTAATGTAAATATATTAAGAACAACAGTTAATCCTAATGGCATAGCTTTTACAATGACATTTTTTAAAAAATCTCCTTTAATTCTTTCTTTGTTTGGCTCTAAAGCTAATACAAAAGATGGCAATCCAATGGTGATGCTACCAATTAAACTCATTTGGATTGGTTGAAAGGGATAAGCTTCTCCTAAAAGTAAAAACATAACAGCTAGTAATCCGCGAGTAGATTGTTTTTACTAAAAATAAAGTAGCAGAACGTTGGATATTATTTATGGTTCTTCTTCCTTCTAATACAACTTTTGGCATAGAAGCAAAATTGGAGTCTAATAAAATTAGTTGTGACACCGCTTTACTAGC
>CANRXN010000059.1 GCA_947643945.1 uncultured Clostridium sp. | reverse complement strand
TTTGGAGAATTCATCATAATTTTTTTTTAATGTAGTCTATTATAGCAATAGTTATATCCTTTCATGCTATGAAATAAAAACTTTTTGTACAATTACAGTTTACTATAAATTGACATAAAAGTCAAATTGTGAAAAAAGTTTTTCCCAAACTCTTGTTTTAAAAAAATAAATATAGTATAATAAAAATGTCCCCATTCAAACCCGGAACCAGTGGGGACAAAAACATCCCCATTCAAACCCGGAACCAGTGGGGACAAAAACATCCTCATTCAAACCCGGAACCAGTGGGGACAAAAATATCCCCATTAAAACCCGGAACCAGTGGGGACAAAAACAGGAGGCAAAAATGAACGATAAAATCACCATAAAAGGAGCAAAAGAACATAATTTAAAAAATATAAGTTTAGAAATACCAAGAGATAAACTAGTTGTTATAACAGGATTGTCAGGGTCAGGGAAATCAAGTTTAGCATTTGATACGTTGTATGCAGAGGGGCAAAGAAGATATGTAGAAAGTTTGTCTTCTTATGCAAGACAATTTTTAGGATTAATGGAAAAACCAGATGTAGAAAGGATTGATGGTTTATCGCCAGCGATTTCCATTGACCAAAAGACAACTTCTAAAAACCCACGTTCCACAGTAGGAACTGTAACAGAGATTTATGACTATATTCGTTTGCTATATGCAAGAATTGGCGTGCCATATTGCCCAAACTGCCATAAAAAAATTGAAAAACAAAGTATTGACCAAATTATTGATAATATTATGAGCCTGCCAGAAGGAACGAAAATACAGGTATTGGCACCAGTCGTAAGAGGAAGAAAAGGAGAATTTACCAAACAATTAGAAGGATACCAAAAGGAAGGCTTTGTTCGTGTTAGAATCGATGGAGAAATCTACGAATTAGGAGAAGACGAAATTAAATTAGACCGAAAGAAGAAACACGAAGTAGAACTAATTGTAGATAGATTGGTAATAAAAGAGGATATTACCAGTCGATTAACAGAGTCAGTAGAAATTGCCTTAAAACAAGCAGATAAACTAGTCTTAATTGATGTTGTAGGACAAAAGCCAATACTGTATAGCTGTAATTATGCCTGCCCAGAATGTGGATTTAGTTTTCCAGAACTAACACCTAGAATGTTTTCTTTTAATAATCCATTTGGGGCTTGTCCAACTTGTACAGGAATTGGTTACCTAATGAAAATGGACGAAGACTTAATTATACCAGATAAAAACAAAACCCTATATGATGGCGTAAAAGCTTTTGGTGCTAGCACTATGAAAAAAGGTGACACCATGGCAAAAATGTATTTTGAAAGCATTGCCAAATACTATGATGTTACAATCAAAAACAAAAAAATAAAAGATTTGCCACGTTGGTTTTTAGAAAAGATCTTATATGGAACAGGAGAAGACGAAATTGATTTTGAATATTCTTCTTATGCAGGAACAAGAAAGTTTACAGCTCCTTTTGAAGGGGTGCTACCAACCTTAGATAGGCGTCATAGTGAAACCAAATCACAAGGCATGAGAGACTTTTATGAAATGTACATGAGCAATGCTCCTTGTTATGAATGCCATGGAGCAAGACTAAAACCAGAGATATTATCCATCAAAATAGGCGACAAGAATATCAACGAATTAACCGATATGTCAATTAACAAAATAAAAGATTATCTAAACCATTTAACATTAACTAAAACAGAAGCCATGATAGCAGAGCTAATCTTAAAAGAAATTGACCAAAGATTGCAGTTTTTGATGGACGTAGGATTAGAATATTTAACCCTATCCAGAAATGCTGGTAGCTTATCAGGTGGAGAAGCACAAAGAATACGTTTAGCCACCCAAATTGGATCACGGACTAACAGGAGTACTTTATATTTTAGACGAGCCAAGCATTGGTTTACACCAAAGAGATAATGATAAATTATTAGCAACGCTAAAAAAATTAAGAGATTTGGGAAATACCCTCTTGGTTGTAGAACATGACGAAGATACTATGTACGCCGCAGACCAAATTATTGACATTGGACCAGGTGCGGGAACCCATGGTGGACGAGTTATGGCGCAGCGGAACGGCAGAAGAAGTAAAACAAGTGGAAAACTCTATTACAGGACAATACTTAAGTGGAAGAAAGCAAATAGCGGTACCAAAAAAACGAAGAAAAGCGACCAAAACTAAAGTAATCGAAGTGCAAGAAGCTTGTGAAAACAACTTAAAAAATATAAGTGTTAAATTCCCATTAGGCGTATTTAACTGTGTAACAGGTGTATCTGGCTCACGGAAAATCAACGTTAGTCAATGAAGTATTATATAAAACCGTTGCCAAAGAACTAAACGGATCCAATGAAAAGCCGGGAAAATGTAAAGGAGTAAAAGGCTTACAAAATATCGATAAAATTATCAACATTGACCAATCACCAATTGGTAGAACACCACGTTCTAACCCAGCAACTTACACAGGTGTGTTTGATTTAATTCGTGATATTTTTGCAGCCACAGAAGAGGCAAAATTAAGAGGATATCCAAAAGGAAGATTTAGCTTCAACGTAGCAGGTGGAAGATGTGAAAGTTGTAATGGTGACGGTGTTCATAAAATAGAAATGCACTTCTTACCAGATATCTATGTACCATGTGAAGTGTGTAAAGGAAAACGTTATAACCGTGAAACCTTAGAAGTAAAATACAAAGGAAAAACAATTGCAGATGTTTTAGATATGACAGTAGAAGAAGCTCTAACCTTTTTTGATAAAATACCAAAAATTAAACAAAAAATACAGACTTTATATGATGTAGGACTTCGGTTATATTAAACTAGGACAACCATCTACCACTTTATCTGGTGGAGAAGCACAAAGAGTAAAACTAGCTACTGAATTATCCAAAAGAGCGACTGGAAAGACATTATATATTCTAGATGAGCCAACAACAGGACTTCACATTGCCGATGTTCATAAATTAGTAGACATTCTGCAAAGATTAGTCGATACCGGGAACACAATTATTGTGATAGAACATAACCTAGACTTAATTAAAACTTGTGACCATATTATTGACCTAGGACCAGAAGGTGGCGATAATGGTGGAGAAGTGGTAGCAGTAGGAACACCAGAGCAAATTTGCACCAATGAAAGAAGTCATACCGGTAAATTTTTGAAGAAATATTTGTTATAAACTAAGGAACCTTTGGCATAATTGTTAGAAAATTTGAATATACATATATATAGGAAAATTTTTAAACAAGGACAAGGTGAAAAAAATATGTTTAATGTTACTGTGCTAAAAATGAAGGATATCAAAAAGTACATAATAGGAATGTTAGCAACTGTAATCCTTACCATAACCATCAGTAAATATTTTTCACGGTAAAGACACAAAAGAAAAAATAGCAGTAGAGAACTTATTTAACCAAAGCAGTATGACAAAAAGTTTAGAGCAAGCCGTACCAACAATGTCAGTTATCAATGAAGAATATAAAGAAATCGCCAAAGAAGATGAAAAACACACAGAAGATAAATTACTACAAGGAATTTTAAAGACACAAGTTAGTTCCATAAAAGGAATGGAAACGATAGAAGAAAAACAAGCCAAAGAAAAAACACAAGAAACAAACCAGTTAGAAGAAGAAACCAAAAAGCAAGAAGTAGAAACCGTGCCAGAACGGAGAAATAGCAACCCAAGTAATTACCAACAATCCTATTCAAGAAAAATTTAATACCCAATATGGAAAAGTAAAAATCAAAAACGAAACAGACTATCCATTAACCAATGAAATGCTAGAACCGAACATAACAATTGAAAATAAAAATATTCTATTATTCCATACCCATAGCTGTGAAAGTTATACAGCAAGTGAAGCATACCCTTATACACCCACCGGAAACTTTCGAACGACTGACCTAAATTTTACCGTAACAAAAGTAGGAACAGAACTGGAAAATCAGCTAAAGCAATATAATTACAATGTGATACATGATACTTCTTATCACGATTATCCAGCTTACAATGGTTCCTATACTAGATCGCTAGCAACTGTAGAAAATATATTAAAAACTACACCAAGTGATATTGTAATGGATGTTCACAGAGATGCCATAGGAAGTAGAAGCGATTATGCACCAACCGTAAAAATAGGAGAAGAAATAGCTGCCCAAATTATGTTTGTAATAGGAACTGACAATGGAGGCTTATGGCATCCCAATTGGAATCAAAATCTAAAGTTTGCCATTAAAGTGCAAGAAAAAGCAGAAGAAATGTACCCACGGACTATTTAAACCAATCACCTTAACCAAATCAAGATATAATCAGCATACTGCCAAATATGCTAATATAATTGAAGTGGGAGCAACAGGAAACACTTTAGAACAGACCTTAACTAGCATGAAATATTTAGCAAAAGTAATGAGTGAAGTAATAAAATAACAAAAGTGCAAGGAGAAAAAGCTTCTTGTACTTTTTAATATTCTACGGATTACTAGAATTGCTTTGCGATCACATTAGCTTAGCAATTCTAAAAAGCCGTTTTTTAATAACTTTCAAAAAATTAACATAAAGCGTTGCAATAATTACCAAAATAAGGTATAATTGGAAATAGGGGGTAAAAGCTTGAAAAAGTTAATTCTTTTCCAACCAGATTTGTGTGATTTAGAAAGGAATGAGATAAGTTATGGGAAAAAATGAAAATATTGAAATAACCAGAATATTAGATATTTTAAAAAGTAAAAAACTAGTAATCCTATGTATTTTAATGATTTCTATTTTGATAGGGTTTGTTTATTCTTATTTTTGTGTAGTACCAGAATATAAAGCAACCTCAACCTTATTATTAATACCAAACAGCACAACCAATGGACAAGTAGTAGCCACGCAAGACTTAGCAGTCAGCACAGACTTAACGGTAAACAAAGGATTAATAGAAACTTACCGTAAAATTGGTGAAAATTCTAAAGTGTTAAAACAAGTAATTAATAATTTAGGGCTAGATATGACAGAAGAAGAACTATTAAAACAAATGAAAGTTAGCATCAAAAAAGAAACCTATGTAATAGAAGTAGCAGTAACCAATAAAGACGCACGGAAAAGCCATGGAAATTGCAAAAGAATTTGATAACGTATTTTTAAAAGAAATACAAGAAATTTATCATTTAAATAATATAGGAATTGTAGACGAAGCACATATGCCAGAAAAGCCATACAATATCAATCACACAAAAGATATGATATTATTTTTTGTGATGGGTTTAGGAGCAAGCTTTGTTTGCCTAGTAATATTCTATTTAGTAGATAATACCATAAAAAAAGAAGAAGAAATTGAAAAATACATCCATTTAAAATCTTTAGGAAGCATACCACTAAGTCAAGAAAAAGAAGGAGAACTTGCTAGCAGAGAAATAGCAAAATCCTATGTAACAGAATGTATCAACACCATAAGAACCAACATTTTATACACGAATTCTGCTAAAAACGCAAAAACCATTCTAATTACAAGCTGTACACCACAAGAAGGAAAAAGCTGGGTTTCTGCAAACATTGCAAACGCTTTTTCAGAAATGGATCAAAAAGTATTACTAATAGACAGTGATATGAGAAAAGGAAGAGCACATAAAATATTTAAAGTAAGTAACAGGCAAGGTCTTTCTAACTATTTATATGCTATGACAGAAGATAGAAAAGAAAATATTAATTTAGCCAAAAAATACATTCAAGAAACTAAAATACCAAACTTACATATCTTAACCAATGGAAACGTACCACCAAATCCAGCAGAGTTGTTAGAATCAAGCCAAATGAAGGAATTACTAAAATTATTAAAAAATATTTATGATGTTATCGTAATTGATGCACCACCATGTAAATTAGTAACTGATAGTATCATTTTATCTACTATTGTTGATTCTACCATATTAGTTGCGAACAGCGAAAAAACGAAAATGAAGGATTTTAATGAAGTGAAAAAATCCATTCAAATGGTTGGAGGAGAAATTATTGGTGCGATTTTAAACAAAAAGAAATTAGAAGGAAAAACCTATCATAATGGCTATTACTATTATGGAAATGCCGAAGAATCAGCCAAACAAAAAAAGCAGGAAAAGAAACAAATTTCTGTTGAGAAAGTAATTAAAGAAGCACGGACCAGCGTTAGAAAAGAATGACACAGTAGAAGAAAATGAAAAAATAGAAGTAGAAAAAGAAGTAACAGTAGAAGTACAAGTACAAGAAAGCCCAAAAGACAATTTAGAAGACATAAAGATGTTTATTAGTAAGAAGATGAAGGATTTACAAGAAGATTATAAAGATTTGGAAAGTACCATTAAAAACACAAATTATGTGGAAATTTTACTAAAAAAGGCAGAAGAGGAAAAGCTAACCAAAGCTCAAATCTTAACCAAAGAACAGATACAAAGTATTATTAACCAAGAGTTTTCAATATGGAATAAAGAACAAAAAGCAATGATAAACAAAGAGTACAGTAAACAAATCGAGCAAATGAATGAAATGCTAATTAACTTAAAAGATAGCTACTTAGAATTATCTAACCAAATGAAAGTACAAGAAGTAGAAAG
>CANRXN010000058.1 GCA_947643945.1 uncultured Clostridium sp. | reverse complement strand
AATTACTTCTCAAACTGGAAAAAATAAGTTACCAACTCATATTGAGATAGATTCTAATTCTTGTGGATTGAAAAGTAATTCTGTTGTGCTTGCAGAGCAAATTAGAACCATTGATAAAAGCAGATTAAAAGAACGAATTGGTCACATCGATGATGAAAAAATAATTGATAAAGTCAACAATGCTTTGGGTGTGAGCTTTGGATTAGATGAATAAAATTTTGCCAAAAGGAACGTCCCCATTTAAACCCGGAACCAGTGGGGACGTTAAACTTTTAATTTTTTTATAATTTTAATTTCATGATAAAGATTATCAATGATAGATTTTCTAGTTTGGTAAGCGTTTTTATATTCTTCATACCTAGAAACATAATTTTCTAAAGTTTCATCATTTTTTAATAACATTTTAGCACCTGCAAGGTAATAATTTTTATCTTTTTCCTTTTTAGCTTTTTCCATTTTTTCTAGGTAAGCTTTTATTTGTTCAAATCTTTTTAGTTCTTCTTGTAATTCATTTACATACTTCCCAGTACAGTAGATTTCATATTCAATGTCGTCGATTACAACTTTAAATAGTTTTTTTACAATAGTAGCATTGTTTTTTCCAAGCTTAGTGTTTTCTACCATTTTCTCAAGTGTACTTGACTTTGATAAGGAGTCACTTGGTTTGGTATTTTCAATTAATATTTTTAAAGTATCAGAAATGCCAATGTGTGATTTGTATTGCCTTTTACTAACAATTGCATCATATTCGTCAGCAACACGAATGATTTGTGCTTCATAAGGAATGTCTTTCTTTGTTAAGCCTTGAGGGTATCCGGGTACCATTTAAAGCTTCGTGATGGTAGTAAGCACCTGCTGCATAAGGTCTTAGCATAGGGTCTTTCATGCACATTTTATAGCCTAAGGTGGTATGAGTTTTCATGGTTTCATATTCTTCTTCTGTTAGTTTTCCTGGCTTTTGTAAAACAGAAGAAGGAATGAATAATTTTCCAATGTCATGCAAATAGGCACAAATGGTGCAGTACTCGGTAAAATTTTTATTACAATGAAGATATTCACAAAGCCTACAAGTTAAGCTTGCTACATTTTCGCAATGTTTTCTTGTAAATACATCTAATTTATCTAACATGTTTAGTTGATATCTCATACTTTCATTTAAGTTGTAAGATTTTAAGTTTGTTTTATCATAAAAGTCAAATTTATTATTCATAAGATTGTTCTCCTTTGTTTTTTCTTCATTTATGATAGCATGAAAGACAAAAAACTGCAAGATTTATGTAACAAAACTTGACAAAAAAAGTGTAAAATAATATTATAGTAACAGTATGAAAATGTAGTTATAATCAAAAGAAAGAAGGAAAAACATATGAAAATAGAAGAAGCTAAAACCCTTGGGAGAGTACACACACACACAGGTAATTTACGAAATAAAATAAAAGGACAAAAAGGAAGTGTTACTTTATTTGTATTAGTTACATGCTTATTTATGATTACCATCTTATTATTAGTTAATGTTGGAATTATGAATAAATTAACCAATCAAAAGAAGCAAATAGCACAGATTACAGAAAATTATGCTGTAAATGAAACAGACTTAGAAAATACTTATAAAAAAATTGCAGACAAAGATGGATATCCTAGTTATGAAGATGTGAAAGACATAGTAGAAGAAATGATAAAAGGAATAAAAGAAGAAGTTAAGCTAGAAGCTTTTCCAGTAGGAAGTATTTATATATCAACTAATTCAACTAATCCAGGCGATTACTTAGGAGGAACTTGGGAAAGTTATGGACAAGGAAGAACATTAATAGGTAATGGAACAGGAACAGACAGTAACAATACGGCTAAGCTATTTAATGCAGGAGCAACAGGAGGAGAATATACACATAGATTAACAATAGCAGAAATGCCAAGCCATAATCATAATAATAGTGCTTATAGTGTTTTGGCATGGAAAAGCAACGGAGGAGGAATTGCCTTTGCAAATGGAGCAACAGTTTATGGGAATTCTACAAATTACAAGGATTATTCAATTAATGTAGGTGGGAATGGAAATCACAACAACATCCAACCATATATTGTAACCTATATGTGGAAAAGAACAAGCTAAAAGAGCCTAGCTTGTTTTTTTAAAATATCATTGAAAACTAGCCAAAATTGTGGTATGATAAAGCAAGCAAAAAACAAATGGAGGAAACTAAATATGTATAGAACCAAAAACTGTGGAGAATTAAACCTAAAAAACGTAGGAGAAGAAGTAGAACTAGCCCGGGTGGATACAAAAAATTAGAAACCTAGGAGGCATGCTATTTATTGACTTAAGAGACGAATTTGGAATCACCCAAATAGCCATAAGCGATGAAGCTATGCAACAACAAGCAAAAAACTTAAACACCGAAAGTTGTATCCACATTTTACGGAAAAACTGTGGAAAGAAGTAGCAAAAACACAAAAATCCCAACAGGAGAAATCGAAGTTGTAGCAAAAGAATTAGAAGTATTAGGAAAATGTAAAAACGTACTACCATTTGAAATTAACAATGACCAAGAAGTAAGAGAAGACTTAAGACTAGAATACCGATTTTTAGACTTAAGAAACGAAGATTTGCACAATAATATTTTATTACGTTCCAAAATCTTAAAAACCTTAAGAGACAAAATGGACGAATTAGGATTTACCGAAATTCAAACTCCAATCTTAGCAAACTCTTCACCAGAAGGAGCAAGAGACTACTTAGTACCAAGTAGAATAAACCCTGGAGAATTTTACGCTTTGCCACAAGCCCCACAACAATTCAAGCAATTACTAATGGTAGCAGGATTTAATAAATACTATCAAATTGCGCCATGTTTTCGTGACGAAGATCCAAGAGCTGATAGAGCACCTGGAGAATTTTATCAGTTAGATTTTGAAATGAGTTTTGCCACACAAGAAGATGTCTTCCAAGTAATCGAAGAAGTAGTGCCATATACCTTTAAAAAATTCACAAACTGGCAAGTAGACGATGGACCATTTGTAAGAATTCCATACAAAGAAGCCATGGAAAAATACGGAATTGACAAACCAGACTTAAGAAATCCACTTATTATTCAAGATGTAACTAAAGTATTCCAAAATAGTGATTTTAATGCCTTTAAAGGAAAAACCATAAAAGCCATCGTTGTGCCAAATGGAGCAAATAACGGAAGAAAGTTTTTTGACAAAATGGGAGAATTTGCAACCACCGAAGAAGTAGGAGCAAAAGGACTAGCGTGGGTAAAATTTGAAGAAACAGGAGAAGTAACAGGCGGAATTGCCAAATTCATAACAGAAGATATCAAAAAACAACTAGAAAACGAATACAAAGTACAAAAAAATTCTGCCATATTCTTTATTGCAGACGAATTTGAAAAAGCTCAAAAAATAGCAGGATTGGTAAGAATCGAACTAGGAAACAGACTAGACCTAATTGAAAAAAACGTTTATAAATTCTGTTTTATAGTAGACTTTCCAATGTATGAATTAGCAGACGATGGAAGCATTGATTTTAGCCATAATCCATTTTCTATGCCACAAGGTGGATTAGAAGCATTGCAAACCAAAGATCCATTAGACATTTTAGCATATCAATATGACTTAGTATGTAATGGTTATGAAATGGCATCAGGAGCGGTTAGAAATCACAATCCAGAAACCATGGTAAAAGCCTTCCAAATAGCAGGCTACACGGAAGAAGACGTAAAAAATAGATTTGGTGCATTATACAATGCCTTCCAATACGGAACACCACCACATGCAGGAGCAGCACCAGGAGTAGACAGAATGATTATGCTAATTGCAAATTCACAAAATATTAGAGAAATCATAGCATTTCCAAAAAATAAAAAAGCAAGAGACTTGCTTATGCGTGCACCGTCTGTTGTAGCGAAACAACAATTAGACGATGTACATATCAAATTAAAATAGATGTGCAATTGGGGACGGTTCTTTTTTCACATTACCTGTACCAATGTGAAAAAAGAACCGTCCCCAATTGCACAAAAGAAGGAGGAAGAAGAATGGAATATAGATATAAGCCAAGTAGTAAGGTATGTTCACAAGAAATGATAATAGAATTAGAAGGTGATATCATAAAAAAAGTCACAATCGTTGGAGGTTGTGCGGGAAATACGGTTGGTGTTTCCAATTTGATTCAAGGGATGAAAATTGATGAGGCAATTGAAAGGATAAAAGGAATTCCTTGTGGAGTTCGAGGAACTTCTTGCCCAGATCAACTAGCAATTGCTTTAGAAGAAGCAAAAAAGCGGAATAGAAAATTAGTAGGACATGAAAGAGGAATAGAAAATGAAGAAAAAGGTTTTGCTAGGAATGAGTGGAGGCGTAGATAGTTCCGTATCGGCTATTCTTTTAAAACAGCAAGGATATGATGTAATTGGCTGTACTATGAGATTGTGGGAACCACAAGAAAACCAAGAGGAGAGTTCTTGCTGTGGAAATGATGCTATTTATGATGCTAAGAGGGTTTGCGATAGATTAGAAATTCCACACTATACGATAAATTGTAAACAAGAATTTAAAGAAAAGGTAGTTGATTATTTTGTGACAGAATATAAACAAGCTAGAACGCCAAATCCATGCGTGGAATGTAATCGCTATTTGAAATTTGGAGCTTTTTATGAAAAGGCAAAACAGCTACAATGTGACTATATAGCAACTGGTCATTATGCAGGGGTTGAATTTTCTAAAAAGTATAATCAATATGTTCTAAAAAAATCAAAAGAGGAAAAAAAGGATCAAACTTACTTTTTGTATACCATTTCTAAAGAAATAGTAGAACATATTCTTTTTCCTTTACAAGATTGTCACCAAAAAGAAGAAATAAGAAAAATTGCCAAACAAAATAACCTAGAAGTAGCAAGTAAAAAAGATAGCCAAGAGATTTGTTTTATTCCTAATGATAATTACCAAGAATTTTTAAAACAATATGGAAACCATAAAAATAAAGCAGGAAATATCGTATTAAAAAGTGGAAAAATAGTAGGAAAGCACCAAGGGCTTACCAATTATACTGTTGGGCAAAGAAAGGGATTAGGAATTTCTTATCAAGAACCTTTATATGTGTTAGCTTTAAATCAGGAAAGAAACGAAGTAGTTGTGGGAGTAAAAAAGGATTTATATCATAAACAATTATATGCAAAAGACGTAAATTGGATGGTACCACACGAATCTCAAAAGGAAATCCAATGTAAAGCTAAAATTAGGTACCGAGCAAAAGAAGCAGATTGCATTGTAAGTCAAGAAGCAGATAAAACAAAAGTAGTATTTGAAGAAGAACAAAGAGCAATAACCCCCCGGACAATCGATTGTTTTTTACGACAATGATGGAATTGTTCTAGGTGGCGGAAAAATTTTATGAAAAAAACTTGTATAATTATTTCAATTGTGATATAAATAAACTATAAAAATAAAGCTAAAGGGAGAAAGGCGGAATTTTTGTGGAAGAAGAAATCATAGAAAAAGAATTAAAAACAATATTAGTGGTGGATGACGAGCCATCTATAAGAGATTTATTAAAATATAATTTAGAAAGAGAAGGATATCGAATTATCGAAGCAGGAGATGGAATAAGCGGTGTAAATACAGCAATTGAGCAAAAGCCAGATTTAATTTTGTTAGACATCATGCTTCCTAAACTAGACGGATTATCTGTATGTAAAAGAATTAAAAACTCTTTAAATGTACCAATTATCATGTTAACTGCCAAAGCAGAAGAAATTGACACAATAGTTGGGTTAGAATTAGGTGCTGATGACTACATTACCAAGCCATTTAGCATAAGAGAATTAGCAGCAAGAGTAAAAGCGAATGTAAGAAAATATGAAGTAGTAACAGATAACAAAACAACCGAAACAGTAAAAGAGGATAAAAAGAAAGAATCTAAAATTGTAGTAGGAGATTTAGAATTAGACTTAGACAAGTTTGAAGTAAAAGTAAGAGGAGAAATAATAGACTTAACCTTACGAGAATTTGAAGTATTAAAATTCTTAGCTTCTCAACCAGAACAAGTAGTAACCAGAGAAACGTTACTTGAAAAAGTTTGGGGCTATGAATATTTTGGTGATATAAGAACAGTTGATGTAACCGTTAGAAGAATTAGAGAAAAAATAGAAAAGGATACCTCTATTCCCAAAATATTAATCACCAAAAGAGGCGTTGGCTATTATATTGCTAATAGCTAAAAACAAGTAAAAATAAGCAAGTGAATTTGATTAAAATCAATTCATTTGTTTTTTATTTGCCGAATTTTGTCGAATAATGCGATGAAAAGTAGAGAAAATTAGTAAAAAGCTATTGACAAAACCTAAGGAAGGTAATTATACTATTGATTAAATTATATAATTTAAAAATTTGGAACAAAGGAGGGTAGAAACTAGTGCACTAAAAAACATATGAATCGAAAATTTGTATCAAAAAGTAATCGAGTATTAAGAAAAGTTTTAAATTCAAAAGAAAATTTGGATATCATACAAGATTTTATTGAGGCGTTTTTAGAAATAGAAATTAAAAAGATAAAACTAAATCCATATTTAGAAACCAGATCCAAAAATTTGCCAGCAGAAGAAAACTTTGGAATTGTTGATGTAAGAGTAACATTGGAAGAAGGGGAGGAATTAAACATTGGCATTCAATTTATTTATGGTTATTATGCACAAAACAAAATGCTATTATATTATGCCCAAGTTCATTCTA
>CANRXN010000057.1 GCA_947643945.1 uncultured Clostridium sp. | reverse complement strand
ATTTTGGGGATGATTTTGGGGACGGAGGAAAAAATCATGATTGAATACTTGTTCAACCATGATTTTTTCCTCCGTCCCCAAAATCATTTCGTTTTTTTATTGCATTTTTTTACAATCTGTAATAAAATAAAAAGCAGAAAACTAAAAAACAAAGAGAAAAAACAAAAAACAAAAAATAAAATGTCAAAAACTTTTTTAACATTGCTCCCTAAAAAAGACAAAAACCACGAAGGACAAGTAGTAAAATAAGCATATAAAAAAGAAGAGGTGGTAAGGATGTATCAAAACGAAAATATCATAGAAGAAAAGCAAAACCAAAAAATGAACATTTTTTCAAACATATTTGCTATAAAAAATGTTGTTATCTATATTGTTTCACTCATGCTATCCATGGTGGGGTTAGGAGGAGAATTCTCCATCTTTAGCATCAGCATGCTAGGTGCGTGCTTTGCATCTTCGGTTCCTGCCTTAGGAATTATCGTAGTATCGTTAATAGGAAACCTAATAAAATATGGAGTAGGAGGGGCATTGGGTTATTTCTTAACAGCCCTAACTTTAGTCGTAACCCTATTTTTAGTAAAACCAATTTACAACGAAAAAGAAAGAAACGAAAAAATAAAAATAGGAAAACACATACTAATAGCAACCCTAATCGTACAAATCGTAAAACTAGCCATGGCAGGATTTACCTTATATGATGTACTAGCAAGCATTACAACTGCAATCATTGCCTTTGTATTTTACAAAATATTTGTCAATGCTAGCGTTGTATTACAAGAATTCTGGGCAAAAAAAGCCTTTACTATAGAAGAATTAATAGGAGCAAGCTTACTACTTGCTATTAGCGTAGGAGCCTTTGGAGACCTCAGCCTATTTGGCTTTAACATCAAAAACATTATTAGCATCTTAATTGTCATGATACTAGGTTGGAAAAACGGAATCCTAGTAGGAACCACAGCAGGAGTAACCATTGGTGTAACCTTGCGGGGTAATTACTGGTGGGGAACCAATCATGATAGCAGCTTATGCTATTTCTGGCATGATGGCAGGTATCTTTAATCGATTTGGAAAAATAGGTGTCGTTATTGGATTTGCCCTAGGAAACGTGCTACTTGCCTATGTATCCAATGGCTACACCGTAGAACTAATCCACTTTAAAGAAATTTTAATAGCCTTTATTCGGACTATTAGCCGTACCAAACAGCCTACGGTATTGAGTTAGAAGAATTTATCCGGAAACACAAAATTATTACCAATTACACCAAACAGAGCCTTAAACAAAAGTAAAGAAGTAGCCCAAAACTTAGAACAAGTATCCAAAGCCATTCAAGAAATGGCAACAACCTATAACCAAGAAGAAAAAAGCTCTTATGAAGCTAACAAGCAAATGTTCCTAACCGAATTATTAAGCAACTTAGAAGCTTATCAGGACAACATGCTATACGAAGATATAGCAGACACCGAAGGAAAAATTGTGGAAACTATCTTCCAATATCTATTAGACAAACAAGAAATAGATAGACAAGCTCTCCTTGAAATCTTTGCCAAATGTAACAGCTACATTGTAGGCTTTGACGACGAAGAAGTAAGCAAGTACCTAGAGCAAAACCTGTCACAAATGATACGTACCATCAACATTTCCTATAAAACTGCCAAAACCAACTTTATATGGAAAAAAAGAGTAGAAGAAAAACAAAAAAACATGCAAAAGCAACTAGACGGCGTATCAAGAGCCATAGGAAAAATGGCACAAGGAATGGAAGAAGAGTTACAAAATGAAGCAAAATACGAAAAACAAAAAGCACAAATCTTAGAAATACTAAAACAAAGAGGAATAAAAGTCCAAGACTTAAGCGTAAAAAAAGAAGGAAGATACTGTTTAGAAGTATACCAAGACGAAAACCTAGAAACTGCTAAAATAGAAGAAATCCAAAAAATAGCAACAAAAACCCTAAAAGAGCCAATCGAACTATTTGAAGAAGGATGCATAGGAAAAAAACTAATCTTCCTATCAGCCGACAAATACGTCATGGCAATTGGCACTGGAGAAACCACCAAAAGCAAAAGTGAGCTTTCAGGAGATGCCATGTTACAACTAAGACTAAAAGACGGAAAATACTTAGTAGCCATAAGTGATGGAATGGGAACCGGAGTAAAAGCAAGGAAAAGCAGTACAAGTTCCTTAAGAATGCTAGAAAACTTACTATTATCAGGATTTGACAAAAACATATCACTAGACCTAATCAACACATCATTAATAGGGCAAAATGCCGAAAGCTTTGCCACACTAGACATTGCAATCATAGACTTATACGAAGGAACCATCGAATTCATCAAAAGTGGAGCCTGCCCAACCTACATCAAAAACAACAAAAAAGTACAAATCATAAAATCAAACTCGTTGCCAACCGGAATGGTAGACGAAAACCATGACCACATCCAAACCTTTGACCGAGACATTCAATCGGGAGATATCCTAGTCATGTGTAGTGACGGGATTTTAGATGCCAACATCGAATACAAAAACAAAGAACTATGGGTAAAATACATGTTAGAAGACTTAGAAACCACTAACACCAAAAAAATAGCAGACATTATCTTAAACGAAGCCATTGACAATACTTTTGGCAACGTAAAAGACGACATGAGTGTTATGGTATGTAAATTTAAAAACAGGGATTAGGGGGATGCCCTTAGCTGTTATGAGTGCAAACGAATTACAGATAAGTAATGCCTGTAGGTGCGTTCCTTAAAATCCCTCTGTCTAAAAATGTCGAAAATTGCGACGAAAAGTACGGTAAAAAGTATTGCAATTTTCGACATTTTGTGTTTTAATAAACCTCAAGCAATTATTTTTGAAAATTGCAAACCAATAACCTTGTAAAAGGAAAATAAATTTATTTTAAAAATTTATTAATTCAATTTCAAAAATTCAAGATTTTAAAATCAAAAACAAATCCAAAAAGGAAAACAAAAAATAAAAATGAAGGGAGGAAAGGCTTTTTACTTAAGACAAATCGAGATAATTGCAAAATATAAAAATTTACTAATTAGGTATTGCAAAAAAAGCAAAAACCAATTATAATAAAGGAGGAATTAGATGGAAAATAAACAAACCCAAAAATTGCCTTTAACAAGTGACATCGTTTTTAAACGAGTCTTTTCCAAAGAAGGAAATGAAGATATCTTAAAAGCCTTGTTAGAAGCAATCCTAGAAATATCTATTCAAAAAGTAGTCATTAAAAATCCAGAATTACCAAGAAGCCTATATGACAGAAAAGCAGGAGTATTAGACATCAAAGTAGAAATTGATAAAAACACTTTGTGCAATATCGAGATGCAAGTAAGCGAGCAAAAAACGATAGACAAAAGAAGCACATTTTACATGGCAAGGTTAGTAGAAGATGAACTAAAAAGAGGAGAAGACTACGAAAAAGTAAAAAACACCATCGTAATCAATCTACTAAACTTCGAATTTTATGAAAGAAACAGCTATCACAACATAGCCCACATGAAATTCGAAGAAACAAAAGAAGAAGAAAAAATTGACCTAGGATACCAAAGAGAAGAAGAATTAGCAACAGACGACTTAGAAATGCACTTTATAGAAATACCAAAGTTTGTTAAGAAAAATCCAGAAGCCAAAAGTAAGCTGGAACAATGGCTATGGCTACTGGCAGGAAGGGAGGATAAATTAGAAATGGCAAAAGAGGAAAACAGAGAAATTGAAAAGGCCATGGAAATTATCAAAGAATTGAGCATGAACGAAGCTGAATGGGAATTATATCGTTCAAGACAGATGGCAATTATGGACTATAATGTGGGAATGCGTCATGCAAGAGAAGAAGGTGAAAAGAAGGGGAAATTAGAAATAGCAAAAAAGCTTTTAAAAATGGGAATGAAACTAGAAGATATTGAAAAAGCAACAGAATTAACAAAAGAAGAAATAGAAAATATAAAAAACAAGCCAGCAGGAGACTAATCTCCTAACTGGCTTATTTTTTCTTGTTGTTGCATTAGGGTTTTCCTCCATAGAATGAAACTCCAACAAAAGAAGTTTCAAAATGAATACAAATCAACAAGTGTCAACACTATTATAACACAATTATGTAACAAAAGCAATTGCACAATTTGTCAAAATTTAAGGAAACCATTGAAACAAAAGCAAAATTATGATATAGTATAAAAAAGTTTATAGGTAATCTTTTAAAACCTAAATATAAGATACAAGGAATGATAGTAAAAATGATCCCGCAAAGAAGATATGAAGAACCAAAACTAAACCTAAAAAAAGTATTTGCCGTAGCACTAGCATTTGTCGTAATTGTCATGTTTATTGTGCTAATAACCGGAACATTAACCAAAGACAAAAAACAAGGAAAAATAACAAGCATAGACTATTTTGTATCCTTCAAAGACAACAAATGGGGCGTTATTGACTCTAACCGGAAACACCATAATAGACCCAAGCTATGAAGAAATGATAACCATTCCAAACAGCAAAAACGATGTATTTTTATGTATCTATGATGTAAACTACGAAACTGGAGAATACAAAACCAAAGCATTAAATAGCAAAAACCAAGAAATACTAACTGGATACGAACAAATAGAAGCCATCTCTAACAAAGACAAAAACAACAACATATGGTATGAAGACGTACTAAAAGTAAAAAAAGACGGAAAATATGGCTTAATAAATTTATCTGGAAAAGAACTAACACCATATCAATACGATGTAATAACAGCAATAGAAGGCATCAAAAACGCTATGCAAGCCACAAAAGAAGGAAAAGTAGGAATCATAAACCAAGAAGGAAAAGAAATCTTACCAGCACAATACCTAGAAATCCTAGCCTTAGGAAAAGAAAGTAAAGACGGCTTTATCGTAAAAGCAGAAAATGGAAAGTATGGAGTCGTAGATAATTTAGGAAAAACCATCCTAGAAGCAAAATATGACGAAATCACAAAAGTCCATGGAAATGACATGTATGTTGTAAAACAAGCAGGAAAACAAACCATAGCAAAAAAAGACGGAAGCGAAGTAGCAACCCTATCAGCAGGCTATGAAGAAATCAAAGAAATCTTAAAAAATACAGACAACGGAATCATTTACACACAAGGTGGAAAATACGGAGTGATGAAACTAACAGGAGAAATAACCATTGCCCCAGAATACGAAGAACTAAAAGAAGCCAAAACAGGAATCTTAATTGCTAAGCAAAACGGAAAATATGGCATCATCGACCTAAGCAAACAAGTAAAAATAGAATCAACCTACCAAGCCATCAACTATTATGAAAAAGCAGACCTATATGTAGCAGAAAAAGAAGACTACAGTAACGACATAATCGACAACACCTTTACCATTCGTCAAACAGGAATCTTACTAGACCTAGACGAAGAAAAAGGATACTTAACCCTAAAACAAGGAGAAGAAAACAAAAACTACAACTTCAAATTCGAAGAAAAGAACGCGCAAGAAATCCAAAGCAATCGCACTCTATTCAAAAGCAAACAAGACGGAAAATACGGCTTTATCGACAAAGACCAAAAAGTAATAGTTGACTACCAATATGACGACGTAACCGAGCAAAACGCCTATGGCTATGCCGGCATCAAACAAGACGGAAAATGGGGAGCCATCAACAACAAAGGCGAGATCGTGCAAGAACCAACCTACAACCTAGACGAATACCTAAAAATTGACTTTATCGGCAGATGGCACCTAGGAAAAGACATCAACATGAACTATTACAATCAAATGTGAAAATGTGAAAATGTGAAATTGGGGACGGTTCTTTTTGCACATTAATTACATACTAATTTACATGAGCAATAGTCCTTCCAAAATGTGCAAAAAGAACCGTCCCCAATTTCACATTAAATTGAACCAAGAAAGGAAAACCAATGGAACTAAAGACAAATTACCAATATACCTACTTTATCCATCCGTTTATTATCAAAGAACGGAAAATATCAAAAATACTTACTAAAAATGTTAAAAGATAAAAACTGTAATCTAAAGATTTTTCAAAAAGAAAAAGACCTAAAACAATACAAATACTTCTTGCCTAAAATAAGAGAATTTCTATTTTCTAGCTTTAGTTATAGTGCAGGTAAAGTAAAAAAATTAGAAGAATTACCTCTTGAAACAAGAGCAGCTTTACTTGCCAAAAATCCATGCAATATTTTTGAATATACCTTAAAAAAAGATATTCAAGGAAAAATTGAAAAAGGTAATGGAATATTTTTTAACATTCAAAAAATAGAGATTATCTGTTTTTCAACAGGTATTAACTTTCTAGCTATTAAAACCAATGTAGAAGACGATTTTGAATTTAGAAATGTTTTAAATTTTAATTATAAATTTAGAGATATTAATAGTGAAGTAACAACCCTAGAAAACTATGATAACATACGAATTCAAACAGATAGTTTTGCTGATACAAAAACATTGCAGGACTTTATCCACCAAATAACAGGATTAAACACGGAAGCGGCAAGACTAAACATTGATACCGAAAGGTTTTTAACCTATTCTTATGCTTGTATTAACCAAGATGCTTGGAACGATACCAATAGCTTTAACGAAATCAAGTATCAATTTATAAAATATGCAAATGTCTTGCCAGCAGATAACACAAGAGATTACGAATACGAAAAAATTGAAACCTTTTCCAAGTGGAAATATGCCAAACTTGGTTTAACCAAACAAGCAATGGCATTACTTTCTTCTAGTATGGATATGAACAATTACACCATATTACCAGAAGAATACGAAAACCAATATTTTTACACTTACATCTTAAATCAGTATAAAAAAATATACCTAAAA
>CANRXN010000056.1 GCA_947643945.1 uncultured Clostridium sp. | reverse complement strand
GGATATGTAGATTACTTCCTAATTGTATGGGACTTTATCCATTTCGCCAAAACAAATAACATCCCTGTAGGACCACGGTCGTGGCTCTCGGTGCAGGATCTATTATTGCGTATGCCATCGAAATTACCGACATTGATCCTATGAAATATGGCTTACTATTTGAAAGATTTTTAAATCCAGAAAGAATTAGTATGCCAGACTTTGACGTTGATTTTTGTTATGAACATAGACAAGATGTAATAGACTATGTGTCTAAAAAATACGGACACGATCATGTATCACAGATTATCACTTTTGGTACCATGGCAGCCAAAATGGTCATTCGAGATGTAGCAAGAGTGCTAGATGTTCCTTATGCAGAAGCAGATAGCTTAGCCAAAATGATACCCAATGAACTACACATTACCATAAAAAAAGCATTAGAACAAAACAAAGAACTAAAAGACAGGTACGAAACAGACGAGACTGTAAAAAAAGTATTAGATGTAGCAATGGCATTAGAAGGAATGCCAAGACAGGCATCTACCCATGCTTGCCGGAGTCGTTATTACCAAAGACCCAGTCGATACCTATGTTCCTTTATATGTAAGAGATGGACAAATTTCAACCCAATATATCATGACAACCCTAGAAGAACTAGGTCTATTAAAAATGGACTTTTTAGGGTTAAGAACCCTAACTGTTATTCAAGATACCATTGACTTAGTAAAAGAAAATAGGGGAATTGATGTAGAATTTGACAAGGAAATGGCAGAACCTAAAGTATATAAATTATGGCAAGAGGGAAAATCTTGTGGGATATTCCAATTTGAGTCACAAGGAATGACAAACTTTATGAAAGAGTTAAAACCAGACTGCTTAGAAGACTTGATTGCGGGAGTATCTTTATATCGTCCCGGACCAATGGATCAAATTCCAAGATATGTGAAAGGAAAATTAAATCCAGGTCATAACGAATACACCCATCCAAGGCTAGAGCCAATCTTAAATGTAACTTATGGTTGTATGGTATACCAAGAACAAGTTATGCAAATTGTACGTGACTTAGCCGGCTATTCCTTACGGAAGAGCAGACTTGGTAAGACGTGCTATGGGAAAGAAAAAACTAGATGTTATGGCAAAAGAAAGAGAAGTTTTTATTCATGGTCAAGTAGACGACCAAGGGAACGTGGAAGTCCCAGGATGCGTAAGAAATGGAATAGACGAGAAATCAGCCAATAAAATTTTTGACGAGATGGCAGAATTTGCAAAATATGCTTTCAATAAATCCCATGCAGCCTGCTATGCCGTAATAGCCTATAGGACCGCTTACTTAAAAGCCTATTATCCAGCAGAATTTATGGCAGCAACACTAAATAGCTTCTTAGGAAACCTAGATAAAATCCCACAATACATTGATGAGTGCAAACTTTTAGGGATTGAAATTTTAAAACCAGAAATCAACAAAAGTGATAGCAAATTTACAACCGAAAAAGCTAAAATTCGCTTTGGACTAGGAAGTATCAAAAATGTAGGAACAGTGCCAGTTAGTAACATTGTAAAAGAAAGAAAAGAAAATGGACCATATAAGAGTTTTACCGATTTTTGTGAAAGAATTGCAAATGAACAGGTTAATAAAAAATGTGTAGAAAGTTTAATAAAAGCAGGAGCATTTGACGAGTTTGGGCAAACAAGAAGCACTTTGTTAGCGTCTTTTGAGGCGATTATCGATACCATTCAAAGTGGAAGAAAAAAAGGCTTGGATGGTCAAGTTTCGATGTTTGATTTGGGCTCTGCAGAAGAAAAAAATCAAATGAATGAAATCAAATATCAATTTGAAGAACATGAAGAAATGTCAAATAAAGAATTGCTATCCATCGAAAAAGAAATGCTAGGAATTTATATTTCTGGGCATCCGCTAGAAAAATTGAGAGCACAAATAGAAGTACAAAGTACGATTAATACCATCAATTTAAGACAATTAGACGAGCAAATGAGTTCCCAGATGATGGGCGAAGAAGGCGTAAGAAATGAAAAACCAAAATTCGTAGATGGACAAAAAGTAAAGTATTGCCGGAATTATTAGTTCTATTAAAAAGAAATATACCAAAAATAACAAGATTATGGCATTTGTAACGATAGAAGATTTATATGGTTCAGCCGAAGTTTTAGTATTTGAAAATGCTTATCTAAATGCGGGGAAAAGCTTGGTAGAAGAAAATATTGTTTCAGTAGATGGTAGATTAAGCATAAGAGAAGACGATACGACTACTATTATTGCCAATGAAATTAAAGACTTTGGAGAGCAAAAGCAAAAGATTTTTACGTTAGATATTACCGATGCAAGCGAGGAGCAAAAAGAAAAGCTAAGAGGTGCTTTACGTTATTTTAGTGGTGATAAAAATAATATGAATGTTAGAATTAAAATAGGGCAAGACCTAAAACCTTGTGGACAGATATATTTAACAGACCAAATTATGACGGTATTTCAAGATATTTTAGGTGCAGAAAAAGGAACGATTGAGGAGATTTCCTAATCGTTCCTTTTTTAAATCCATTCGCCATATTTTTTAATATAAACCTTTTTAGCAAAAATCGCAACAAAGCAATAAAGAAGAGTAATTACAAAAATCATAGCAATATATTTTAGTTCAATTGGAACCAAACCAATTAAAGCCCCTAAGCCAGTAAAAGGTACTAAAATTCCAACAAAAATCAATAAACTAGAAGAAATATAAACCGCCTTATGAGCATTGCTTTGTACAAACGGTAATTTAGCCGTTCGAATGATATGCATACCAACCAAATTAGAAGTAATACTGTAACTAAACCAAATTGTTTGGAAAGTAGCTACATCTCTTATTTGGAAGATAAACCACAAAGAAGCAAACACTAACATATCAAAAGCAGAACTAAGTGGTCCCATAAAAAACATGAAGTTTTTCAAACTTTTAATCGAAAAAGTTTTAGGGTGTTGTAAAGACTCTTTATCTACATGGTCAAAAGGTAAGGTTAGTTGCCCAAAATCATAAAGTAAACCTTCTACTAATAATTGAATTGGCGTTTCTGGTAAAAAGGGAAGTAAAGCACTTGCAATTATAACAGAAACCACTTCTCCAAAGTTAAAGCTAGTTGCCAATTTAATATATTTCATAAGATTAACAAAGGTACGACGTCCTTCCGTTACACCATCTAGTAAAACATTTAAATCTTTTTATAATAAAATAATATCAGCAGCTTCTTTAGCAATATCAACAGCCGTATCAACGGAAATTCCAACATCACAATTGGTAAGAGAGGGACTATCATTAATGCCATCTCCCATGTAACCAACGACGTTTCCAGAATCTCTTAAAAGTCTTACAATTCTAGCTTTTTGGATAGGAGAAAGTTTGGCAAAGATATTCGTTTTTCGAAGCAATCGTAAAACCGCAATATCAGTTAATTTGTCTAATTTACTTCCTAGCACAATGTTTTTCGAATTAATACCAACTTTATTACAAACACATCTAGTAACTTCGGCATTGTCTCCTGTTAAGACAATGACACGAATGCCAGCACGATTTAATTTTTCAATTGATGCTTTGGCACTTTCTTTTGGTGGGTCTAAAAAGCCAATAAAACCAAGAAGTATCATATTTTTTTCGTCAGCTACTTCAAAGTGTTCTATATTATTAACATCATTTTTTTGACAAACAGCAACAACGCGTAAACCGTCTTCATTTAATTGTTTACTAATTTTTCGAATGTTTTCTTTAATCTCCTTGGTAATAGGTGAGGTTTCTCCTTTACAATCTACCATAGAGCAAATACTTAAGATTTCTTCTACTGCACCTTTTGTGATTAACTGCTTTTTTTCGCCATCACTTACGACAACGGATAAACGCCTACGAGAAAAATCAAAAGGGATTTCGTCAATTTTTTTGTATTTTTCGGTAAAGCTTCCCATCTCATTTTCCAAACCTCTTTTGATAACAGCTTCGTCTATGTTACCTTTTAATCCTGTTTGGAAATAAGCATTTAAAAAAGCATGTTTTAAAACGCGTAAGTCTTCTTCACCATTAACATCTAAGTATTTTTCTAATACAATCTTGTCCTCTGTTAAAGTACCTGTTTTGTCGGTGCATAAAATGTTCATAGCACCAAAGTTTTGAATCGAATCTAATTTTTTAACAATTGTTTTTTTCTTAGACATGCGGACAGCGCCTTTAGATAAGCTAGAAGATAAAATAACGGGTAGTAAAAGTGGGGTGATACCAATAGCAATAGCAACTGCAAAGGTAAAGGCTGTTATGATGTCATGTTTCCAAGCGTTTAATAAAAATACGATAGGTATCATGATTAGCATAAAACGAATTAGTAATCGACTGATGTTTTCAATTCCTTTTTGGAAGGCGGTTTTTGGTTTACCAGCCGTTAAAGTATGGGCAACTTTTCCAAAATAGGTAGAGTCTGCTGTTTTAATAACAATTCCTCTAGCACTTCCAGAAATAACATTGGTACCCATAAAACAAATAGTGTCTAAATCAGCAATACTGTCTAACTCATCTAAGGTAAGCTCACTTTCTACATTTTTTTTGACACTGTCAGATTCTCCTGTTAAGGAGGACTGTCCAACATATAAATCCTTTGCTTCTATGACTCTTAAGTCAGCAGGTATCATGCTACCAGCGGAAAGAAGTACAACATCTCCTAAGGTTACTTGGTTAATTGGAATTTGCGTTTTTTCGTTGTTTCGAATAACTGTAGTAGTGGTTGCTACCATTTGTTTTAATTCTTCAGCTGCTTTGTTGGAACGAAATTCTTCAAAAAAATCTAATAAGGTGCTTGCTGTTACTAAAATGGCAATTACAATTATATTAGCAAAGCTAGGTTCTGGTGGTAAATAAATATCGGTATAAATTAAAATGGCAACAATGCCAAGTAAAATACAATTAAAAGGCGTAAATAGACTTTCCAAAAAGTAATGATACCATTTTTTAGGTTTTGCTTGTTTTATCTCATTTGGTCCTAAATTTCGTAACCTTTCTTCTGCTTGTAAAGAAGAAAGTCCATCTTCTTTTACTTGGTATTTTTGAATAAAATCTTCTTTTTTTAAGGTTGCTTCTAAACCATATAGTTTAGTGATGTTCACGTCATCTTTTTGTGTGTTGTTTGACAATTTAATCATCTCCATTTTTAGTTCTTTTGTAGATTACTTTTTAGATTATACCACTTTTTTTAAAAGTTGAAACAAAAATGTGGAAGAAAATTGAAAAAAGTGATAAAATAGTATTACAATAGGGAGGAAATGGAAAATGAAAATTTTAATGGGAACCAAAAATCCAGGAAAAATAGAGGGAGCAAAGTTAGCATTTGAAACCTATTTTGAAAATGTCGAAATTGAAGGAATAAAAGTTGGGTCACAAGTTAGTGACCAACCTTTTAATGAAGAAATTTTATTAGGGGCTAAAAATAGAATTAAAAATTTAAAAAATTATGCCAAAGAAAATAATTTGACAGTCGATTATTTTGTGGCAAGTGAAGCAGGAATTATGGAGTTTTATGGAAGTATTATTGATATTAATTTAGCTGTTGTGGAAAATAAAGAAGGACTTCAAAGTGTGGGAATCAGTCAAGGTTTTCCGGTTCCTGAAAAGTATATAGAAGAAATAAAACAAACCGAACTACGGAAAAGTGATGGATCGTATTTTTGAAGGAAAAGAACTAAATAAGGGAAAAGGCGGAATTAGTATATTAACAAAGGATGCGATATCTAGAATTGATTTAACCAAAAATGCATTTATTATGGCATTGATTAGTCATATTAATGGAGAGATTTGGAAGTAGAAAGGGGTAGTTGAAAAATAATTACAATTTTGGCGTTGTCAAACTGCATTTTAAATTTAATCAACGTACAGTTAGTACGCCTCATAAATTTAAAATTTGTTTTCCTAGCCAAAATTTAATTCTTTTCCAACTGGATTTTGTGCGATTTAGAAAGGAAAGTGATTAAAAATGGAAAGAACAAGAGTGGCAGGAATTGTGCCAATGGAAGATGGCTTTGTTTTTATGCATCGTAAAGATGTGGTAAAAAGAAAAGATTATCAAGAATATTATACTTTCCCAGGAGGAAGATTAGAAGAACGGAGAAACACCAGAAGAAGGAACAGTAAGGGAGATTGAAGAGGAATTTGGTATTCGTGTTAAGGTTGTTAAGAAGTTGTATGAAATGTATTCCAAAAGGTTTGATCGAATGGAATTGTTTTATTTGTGCGAATATGTGGATGGTAAGTTTGGCACAGGTACTGGTCCAGAGTTTTCAAATGACCCAAATTACGAAGATTCAGGAAAGTATATTCCTGAGATTGTAAAAAAAGAAGATGTTAAGGATATTTTGATTCTTCCTTTGGAAGCTAAGGAGAGGTTTTTGGAAGATATGGAGAGTTTTTAAGTAAATATTGACAGAGTAAAAATAAAATAATATAATGTACCTACTAAAATAAAAGGAGGCAGAGGAAATGGCTACTAAGACGGAAGAAGTAAAACGGCTACAGGAAAAATACTGTAGCCAGATTATCAAATTTGAAAACGAACGAAAAGTCCAATTTTCAAACAGCGATGACTGGATTGAGTTTGTAGCAACGTATTTTGCAAACCATTATAAGAAACATCTGGAGTATTGGCAAGCAACGGCAGTGGATGATAGAGCAGAATACAAGTGGTGGCAAAGCAAATTGGGAACCGAGGTAGGACAGGTTTATGACGCGTTTATAACTATCTTAAATGATAGCTATGATAAGTGTCGTAACCAGAAGAAAACATCTTTGTTAGGCAGATTAGGAATACGAAAGTATGATATACTGCTAGAGACAAAGAAAAAT
>CANRXN010000055.1 GCA_947643945.1 uncultured Clostridium sp. | reverse complement strand
TGCTGCTGCAATAACCGTAGGACTATATTTATTTCCTAAATCATTTTGTATAATAAGAACTGGTCTTACTCCGCCTTGCTCTGAGCCAACTACTGGACTTAAATCTGCATAAAACATATCTCCTCTTTTGATTTGCATATTCTTCACTCCTAATGCTTCTATATTGTCAAGTATATTTCATGCTATTTTAAATATTAGTGAAGGTAAATGTTTGCTTATTTTAATTATTTAGATTTACCTCATTATAAGATATGTAAATTTCGTTCTTTTTGTTCGTTTCCTTTATTTCTAACTTTGTTGGTTTTCCTGTTTTTCGGCTTACTTTTAATGTTTTTTCTTCGTTACTTGTTTTAGCAGTCATAATAATTTCGTCATTTTGTTCTTTCCATTTTGCGTCCTGGTCTTCTTTATAATTTTTAATAAAACAGCTTAAGTCCAAGTTATTGTCAGCTATTTCTTGATAGTCTTCATAAATAGAGCTTATGCTTAATTTTGAATTTTCTAGTTTTAATTGATTCTTTTCTTTTTCTATTTTTATACCAGCAATATTACTTGGTTCTAAGACTTCTTGCGTGTTTATTTCTTGTGACTTTTGCTCCTGTTTTAAAATGTATCGATTGCTGTTCTTGTTGCTTTTTACCTCTACTTCTACTGTTGCTTGATAGGAACTAATATTTAAAATGTAATCTACAATTTCTTGACTACTAGTATTATTTCCAATTTTCAAATTTTTAGCCGTTTTCTTATTAAAAAATAGTAAAAAAGTAATAATTCCTATCACAAGTAATACTACTATCAAAATCATGATCGTTTTCTTTTTCAAAATCATTCCCCCTAATTTCACAAAAAATAGTAGATATCAAAATCTACTATCATTTTATTTTACAGGGTTTTAAAATATTCTTCTATTTTTTGAAGCAATTCTTCTTTGGTTTCTATTTGGTTTATCGAATTTCTAAAGTCACTTGAATTTTTTAAATTCTTGGTATACCAGGCAATATGTTTTCTTAATTCCTTCACTGCTATTTCGCCTTTTTCTTCTACGGCTAGATTGATATGTTTTTTTATGATTTCCAACTTTTCTTCCAAGCTAGGATCTGGTAGCTTTTCTCCTGTTTTTAGAAAATGAGAAATTTTCTTAAAAATCCAAGGATTTCCAAAGCTCCCTCTTCCTATCATAATGCCATCTACTCCTGTTTCTTGAAACATTTTTAAGGCTGTTTCTTCGTCTACTACGTCTCCATTCCCAATAACCGGAATCTTGACAGCCTGTTTTACTTGCTTTATAACTCTTAAATCTGCTTTCCCAGAATAAAATTCGGTTCTGGTTCTTCCGGTGAATGGTGATTCCCGAAATCCCTACTTCTTGGGCTATTTTTGCTAAATCTACTGCTACGATGTTATCTTTGTCCCAGCCTTTTCTAAATTTTAAAGTAACTGGACAGGTTGCATTTTTAACAACTGCTTCCATTACTTTTTTAGCTTGCTCTAAATCTAGTAAAAGTCTACTTCCATCTCCATTTTTAACCACTTTTGGAGCAGGACATCCCATATTAATATCCACAATGTCTGCCATCTTACTCACATATTTTGCAGCATACCCCATAGTTTCTTCATCACTTCCAAATATTTGGAAGCTAATTGGTCTTTTTTCCCCTTTGGTATTTAATAATCGATTTGTTTTTTTGTCGTCATGAAAAATTGCCTTCGAACTTGCCATTTCGGTACATACCATACCCGGTTCAAAGGTTTTGCATATCATTCGAAAAGGCTGGTTTGTTACGCCAGCCATTGGTGCTAATATTAGGTTATTTTCTAATTCTACATTTCCTATTTTCAATTTGTGTAAGTACATCTTTTTTCTCCTTAGGGATTTAGGGGACGTTCCTTAAAATCCCCGTTTTAGGGATTAAGGGACAGTCCTTTAAAATAATTAGGAAAGGAGTGTCCCTCTAATCCTTAGAAAAGGGATTTTAAGGAACGTCCCCTAAATCCCTGCTATTTTACAAATATGGTTTTTTGTCTTTTACTACTAATGTTTAATATAATTCCAATACAAATAAAGTTTGTAATTAAAGAACTTCCTCCATAACTGATAAACGGAAGTGGTACTCCGGTAATTGGCAATAGTCCCATTACCATTCCTATGTTTTCTAACATGTGGAAGACAAATATTCCGGGTTATTCCTGCTGCAATTAAGGAGCCTTCTTCGTCTTTTGCTGTTTTTGCTACATAAAGACATTTGGTTATAAATACTACATAGAGTATGATTACTGTACCAGCTACGATAAATCCCATTTCTTCTCCAATAACGGCGAAGATAAAGTCTGTTGTTTTAGGATATAAAAAACCTAATTGTGTTTGGTTTCCTTTTAATAGTCCCATTCCCGTTAATCCTCCTGCTCCAATAGCTAGTTTTGATTGAATGATGTTATAACCTGATCCACGTGGGTCTGCTTCTGGGTTTAGGAAAATATCGATTCTTTGCTTAGCATGTTCTGGTAAGACAAAATTGTAAAGAACTGGTACTGCTACTGCTACTAATATGATAGCTCCTATAATATACTTTTTGTCAATTCCAGCTGTTATTAGCATAAACACTATTGCTATTATATAAGCTGCTGCTGTACCATAATCTGGTTGTTTTATGATTAATAATACGGGCAAACCAAGTATGGCTAATAATATAAGTAGTTTAAGCGGTTTGTTGATGCTTTTTTTATCTCTTTGCTGTATCTTGGATATGGCATAGGTTAAAAATAAAATCACAAAGATTTTAGCAAATTCTCCTGGTTGGAAAGAAAAAAATCCAATATCAAACCAACTAGTTGCACCATTTACTGGTGGTGTAAATAAAACGGCAATTAACAATAAAATAAAAATGCCATAAAAAATAGGTGACATTTTTAAGATTGATTTGTAATCTATTAGCATTACAATGATACCTACTATAAGACTTACAACAAGCCATATACATTGTTTATTAAAATCTGCATACTCTGCTTCTTGGGTGGCAGAAAATAAGGCAACTAATCCTATTATACATAGAATTAGTGCAATAATTCCTATGCTCCATTCAATATTTTTTAACTCTCTTTTTCTCATTAAATCACTCTTTTACACTTAATTTTTTGATTTAAGTTCTTCTTCTGCTTGATTTTTTTCTTCATTTTGATTTTCTTCTATTTTTTCATTTTGCTCATTACTGTTTGCTTCTTCATTTTTTTGAGGATCCTCTACTGTTTCCATTTCATTTTTATTAGATGGTTCTTGCTCTATTTTATTATCTTCTTTTTTCTCTTGTTTGTTTTCTGCTATAACTTCCTCTTCTTCCTTTAGTTTTTCTTTTTCTTCTTGCTCTTCTTTATTGGCAATTTCTATTTCTTGGCTTTCTTCTCTTTTTGAGGCTACTTCTTCTTTTTCGCTGTTATTTAGCTTACTTTGTTTTGCCTCTAACTTTTTCGTTTCGTTTTTTATATTGATAATGGGAATGTTAGCATATAAAGCAGGAGCTCCATTGGTTCCGTCTTCATTTTCTTTATTGGTTAGCCTTACGTCTATTGCTCTTTCGTCAATATCAATGTATTTTTTAATAACATCAATGATTTCTTGCTTCATTAGTTCTAAAAAGTCTGCTGAAACATTGGCTCTATCTTGCATCAAAACTAAATGTAGTCTTTCTTTGGCTGCGTCTTTGGATGTGTTACTACTTGTATTTTTATCTTTTTTGTTTATTTTTTTAAATATATTCATTATGTTTTCAAACATTGTCGTTCTTTTACCCCCAAACTAATTATTGTTTTTTAAATATGCTTTTTAGTTTTGCAAAAAAGCCTTTTTCCACTCCTGGAATGGTTACTTCGATTTTTTCTCCTAAGACTCTTTTGGCAATTTCGATGTAGGCTTTTCCAGATGGTGCTTTTTTGTTTTGAATGACTGGTTCTCCTTTGTTGGTTTGTGTAATGATGTATTCGTCATCTGGAACGACACCAATTAGTTCGATTGATAGTAAGTCTACAATGTCGTCTACGTCCATCATTTCTCCTTTTTTTACCATGTTTGGTCTAATTCTGTTTATGACTAATTCAGGGTTTTTGATTTCAGAGGATTCTAGTAAACCAATAATTCTGTCGGCATCTCTTATGGCTGATATTTCTGCTGTGGTTACCACGATAGCACGGTTTGCTCCTGCGATTGCATTTTTAAAGCCTTGCTCAATTCCAGCAGGGCAATCAATTAGGATATAATCAAATTCTTCTTTTAGCTTTTCTACTAATCCTCTCATTTGCTCTTCATTGACAGCACTTTTGTCTCTGGTTTGTGCTGCCGGTAATAAGTATAATTCTTTGAATCTTTTATCTTTTATTAGGGCTTGTCTTAATTTGCATTTTTCTTCTACTACGTCTACTATGTCATAGACAATTCTATTTTCTAGTCCCATGACAACATCTAAGTTACGAAGACCAATATCGGTATCGATTAATACTACTTTTTTTCCTTCTACGGCTAAGCTTGAACCTAAATTGGCTGTGGTTGTTGTTTTTCCTACTCCACCTTTTCCTGATGTGATTACGATTACTTCTCCCATGTTTTTTTCATTCCCTTCTTTTTTTAACATCTATATGATATAGCAAATTGGAAAAAAAGTCAATCGATTATAACAAAAATGTTTCTAAAATGTTACAAAATTGTTACATTTTTTCTTGCATCGATTGACAAAATTTGTAAAATATTGCATTATAGATCTAACTTTCTCCAAGGGTAGGAAGGAAGGTCATAGTTGCAAATATAAGGCAATGCGAAAGCCTATATCTCCACTTATTAAAGTTGGATTATTATAACCTTTACGACAAGATACCGTAATTACAAAACCGTCATTATCATAAGATCCACCTCTTAGAGATCTATTTGTTTGACCTCTGGCTTCCATAGTCCATTCAAATAAGTTTCCAGCCATATCATAAATATTTTTTTGTTTATTGGCTATTTTATTTGGATTTTCACTATAAATTAAATCTACTCCTGCTATCCTATCTGGATTTGTTGTCATATTTCCTCCTGCTGTGCTAGTTAGATTATCTCTATACCATCCTTGTTTACTACTATCTTTTGCAAAACCAGTATACAAAGGATCAATAAATTTTAAAGCAGCATCCCATTGAACACCGTATATTAATGTACTTGCTACATCACTATTATTTTTTTCTAATTCTTTTGCTAATTTCACCGCACCTGTTTGTCCTTTTATATTAGAAGTTCCTTCTATATCTGTCATACTATTTCCCCAAGGTACTCCACTATATGAATTAGCACCCTTTTTTATTACTACTTGTTGATTACTTTCTATTCCTGCTTCAAACCTACCAATATAAAAACCTTGATGTTCTTCTACACTATTTTTCATTTTATCATATTCTGCTACTTCTGTAGAATATCCCTTTGTATATGGTTCTATATAATTAGTTAATTCATTTTCTCTATTTCCATTTTGGTATCCTTCTATTGTATGAAAATCATCAATATTGCCTACTGGAATCCATACAAATTCGTTTAAATTTGAATCTCTTACTACTAAACCTCCATTAATGGTGTCTTCTCCATCTTTTTTCGATACTTGAAATCCTCCTGGTATAGGAGCAGTATCTCCATTTTTGTCTTGGTAAATTTCTTTTTTATCATACACTGGTGTCCAGTTGTCTTCTTCACTTTTTTCTAGGTATAAAGCTATACGAAAACCAAAGTCGTCATACTTAGTGTCAGGATGACGATAAGGAAAGCGATGGTTTCGATAGGAAGCTGGTGCTTCAAGTTCATCACTATAGTCATAACTACCTCCACGATTAATACGATAGCTGGTACTACGAGCTTCCATAGTCCATTCTCTCACGTTTCCTGCCATATCATAAATATTGTTTTGTTTATTAGCTATTACATTTGGTTGGTCATTATAAATTAAATCTACTCCTGTTATATGGTTTGGATTCGTTTTCATATTCCCTGAATTTGTACTATTATAATTATCGCCATACCATCCTTGCTTATGACTATCTTTTGCAAAACCAGTATACAAAGGATCAATAAATTTTAAAGTCGCATCCCATTGTACTCCATAACATAAAGTACTTGTTACTCCTTCATAACTATTCGTAGCAAAATCTCTTGCTAATTTTACGGCTGTTGTCCCCTCTATATCATTCATACCATTTCCCCATGGGACATTGTTATAAACATCTGCTTCTTTTTTTACTACTACATTTCCAGAACTATCTTTTCCTGCTTCAAACCTTCCAATATAAAATCCTTTATTTTCTTCTACACTTTTTATCATAGCTTCGTAATCGCTTTTTTCAGTAGTATACCCATTAGCGGATGGCTCTGTATATTCTGTTAAATCATAAGGCTGGAGATTATCACCAGAATATCCTGCAACTCTTTTAAAGTTTTCTATATTCTCTACTGGCACCCACACAAACTGATTGCCCTGCTTACTATTATCCAAATCATCTCCTTGGACATCACTAATAACAAGCCCTTCAGCTTTACTGCCACCTACATAGTAAAAACCTTCTGGAATCCTTACATTATCTACATACCTTAAATTAATACTAGCCTTATCTACCTCGTCTGCTCCATAATCAGTGTAAAAAGTTTCGCCATCAATCGTTATCCCTGCTACATAAAAAATGTTATGACTGGCTTCATTGATAATATATAGGTCTGTCCATTTTTTCGCTTCTTCTGTTAGAGTATCAAACTTTTTTACTTTTTTATAATCTTCTCCACGATTTAATGTTAAATTCTCTAAAGCTGATAAATCAATTACCAAAAAGTTTCCGGTATCAACCTTATC
>CANRXN010000054.1 GCA_947643945.1 uncultured Clostridium sp. | reverse complement strand
ACCCTACTTTTCTCTTACTCGTTTTTGCTTTTTTAGTTTACATTTATAATTCTAATCTATTTTTTTAAAAAAGTCAATAGAAATTTGTAAAAACTAAAAAAACCGCAATACAAAAGCGGTTAAAAATGTGTTGTAAGAAAAGATAGATAATAAATTTAACTGGGGCTTCCAACGGGAATTGAACCCGTGACCTCTACCTTACCAAGGTAGCACTCTACCAACTGAGCTATGGAAGCATGTCTTATTTATTATACAACAAGATTTTTAAAATGTAAACAATTTCTATTGACTTTTTTTATTTTTTCGAAAAATCTTTGTTTAAGCATAAGTATTTTCTTTTATTTAAAAGCCCTTATAAGGGCTTTTTTAAAAACTACTATTATTATCCATTTTTTCTTGAAACATGTTTTTAATCGCTTTTTTGCGAATTCTTTGAATGGCATTATCAACGGATTTAACAGGAGAATCTAATTTTTGTGCAATGGTTACATAGCTATCTCCTTTAATAAATCGGTCTAGTACTTGTTTTTCAAATTTACTCAAATGCTTGTTTACCGCACTTTCTACTTCTTCATAATATTCTTTTTTCATTACGGTTTCTAATGGGTCTTCTATCGTATTACTATTAAAAGTATCAATTAGTTCTACACTATCTTCTTCATTATTATCATAGGCAGCCGTGTTTAAAGATAAATAAGAGTTTAATGGCATGTGTTTTTGTCTGTTGGAACTTTTGATGGCTGTTATTAATTGTCTTTCAATACATATGTTAGCAAAGGATTTAAAGGTGTTTTGTTTTTCTAAATTGAAGTTTTGAATCGCCTTAAATAATCCTATCATGCCTTCTTGCACGATATCTTCTTTTTCTGCTCCAATGATAAAGTATTTTCCTACTTTAATATTAACGAGATTTTTGTATTTTTCTAATAAATAGGATAATGCTTTTTCGTCCCCTTCTTTGATTTTGGTTACAATTTGCTCGTCACTTAGGTTTTCGTATTGATTGGTTGTGTAATATATGTTTTCGTTTTGCATATCGTGTTTTTTAAATCCTCCAAATTGTGCTTTTTTCTTATTATATCCGTCATTTTTTGCATTGTCAAGCGGTTTTTTAGGTTTTTTAACATTTTTTAAATAAGAACCACTCTATACAGCGTGGTTCTTTGTGCATGGAATTGTTTTTTACAATCCCAACTCCTCTTTTATCATACCCCAAACATCGTCACTTTCCATTCCTTTTTGCCAAGAGCCAACACCAGCTAAGTTGTTTTCTGTAATAAGCGAAAGCTTTGCTTTTAAAGAGTCGATATCTTCAATCCATATTTGTTTTTTATTTCCTTTGTCGTCATATTCTACATAGTTTTGTTTTAAATCATTATCCCATTTTCTTTCTACACCATCTGGAATCACATTGTTAGTATTTTTCATGGTGACCGTTTTGCTGGTTGCCTTTTCTTCTCCTTCCTTGGTAGTCCAAACTCTTGTATAAAATGGAACCGCTAAAATAATTTTATTCGCTTCAATTTCTTCGGTTTGTAAGAATTTGTTTAAACTTAATTTTACCCAATTATAACCTGCTGTGGTTCCTGGTTTTGTACTAGATACGCCATATTGGTCATAAGCCATAAATATGATGTAATCTGCGACATCTCCAATTACATGTCTATCAAAACACATTGACCAGGTTTCTCCCCCGTCTGGTGCTGTTACATCAACAGAGGTAACTAAGCCCATTTCTTTTAGTCTAGGAGTCAATTCTATAATAAATCTAGAAAACATATCTTTATCTTCTTGCTTCATATTTTCAAAGTCGATGTTAATACCGTCTAATTTATATTTTACACAAACATTTACAACGTTTTCGATTAACTTTTTCCTTTTTTCATAGCTGTTCATAATGTTTGATGTAATCGATAAACTTTCGGTTGCCGCTTCTGCATTGGAAAACATTGGCCAAACTTTATACCCTTTAGAATGTGCCCATTCGATATAGGCTTGTCCTTTGGCTCCTACATTTTCTTTAAAATTTCCTTTGTCGTCTAAGTAGAAAAATGCTGGTGATACAACATTAACACCTTCAATTTCTTCCCCATTTTTTTCTGGGGCAGACGCATATTTTGAAAAATATTCCCATGTTAAATTTATTTTTCCTTCTATTTGTTTTTCTTCTTCCATTGCTTCACGAACCGTGTATTCGTTTTCTAACTTGTCGGTTTTGACATATCCTAGTTTTCCTTTTTCGGTTCTTACTTTTGTCATTCCTTTATCACTAGATACTACAATAACACTTTCTCCTTTTTTTATTCTGTCTACTGTTTTAGCAATGACATTCGTAGAAGATTTTACTGGCAAATTACCAGATACAATAGCTCTTTTTTGTTCTTTATCTAAGGAATCCATGGTAATTACTTTAGCATCTTCTAAGTTTTGTATTTCGATATCATACACATCTTTCATTTCACTAATTGGCAGATAGTCTGTACCTTCTTTTTGGATGGCATGGGCATATATTTTCTTTTTAGAGCCATTGATGTTGATAGTGTTTTCTTCAAAACCTATGGTTGCAATTTTTTTGTCGTAGGTTGTAACAATTTGGTTTGATTCTTTTTCGTCATAAATATGTTTGTCAAAAAAGTTTGCCACATCCGCTTTAGATAGATAAATTACCCCATCTTCAATTAGAATGTCATTTTTTAGGTTAGCTGTTACATTTTTATTGTTAATTACTAAGTTTGTTTTTTTGTTTTTATCTAAAATGATATAATCATTTGCAATTAATGCTACAAAAGCTAATACAATGATAGCTACTATGGTAAAAAAGATTTTTATGATTTTTTTCTTCTTTTTTTCGACATCTTCTTTTGCCATTCTTTTTGGTTTTTGTTTTACTTTTTTTGTTTCTTCTTCCATTTTTTTGTTATCCTTTCTTTTTTTGTTGTTTCTATTTGCTATTCTTACTATAACACAAAACTTTCATTTAGCAAATACTTTTTTGATTTTTATATACAAAATTTACTTTCTCTTCATTTTCTTCAAAAATTCTTTTTTCTCAGTTGTTATTCGATACGATTCTATTGCCTTTTGCAAAGCTTTATTATAAGTAAAATTATCTAGTTTGGCTGTTTTTAAATAGATTAACGTTTCGTCATAAAATTTAACCAAACAAATTGATATAGCCCATGCCACTGCCATTTGCACATAATAATCATTACTTAAAATATGGTCAAAAATCTCAAAATCCTTTTGTAAATAGTCTTCTTCTATATAAAAATCTAAAATCATAACAACACCAAATCGAATTTGAAATTCTTGGTCTGCCTCTAAATATTTTTGAAGCAATTCCCACATTTTTTCTTTGTGTTTTTTGGTGATTTTTAGACCAGCACAGAACACATCGCAAACTGCCCAATTATCAATTTTGGGTACAAATTCTTCGATATGTTTTCCGTATCATTTCAAATGGTCCTTTTTCTAAACCAATTAGCATTCCTTGTAGCATAACTTCTTCATAATATTGGTTGTCAATTTGTTTTAGTAGTTCTTCTATTTTATGTGTCTTTGCTAGTTCTTTAGCATAATTTCTTAAAACAGGAACACGAACTCCTATTATGTTGTTAGTTCCTGGGCATAGTCCACTATGAAATTCTTTATACTTGCAATCCATTAGTTCAAATAATTTTTCTTTGATTTTTTGTTTCATTTTATACATTTTCTCCATTACTATTTAATCTTACGGAAAACTA
This sequence comes from uncultured Clostridium sp., assembly GCA_947643945.1. GTDB lineage: Bacteria > Bacillota > Clostridia > TANB77 > CAG-508 > CAG-269. The sequence continues at coordinate 3,266 of CANRXN010000054.1, read as the reverse complement.
CTGTCTTTTCTTTTATATATTCCCATAATGGCTCGTACTTACTCATTATTCCTTTTGCTCCTAACTTGACTAATTTATCTTTCTAGCATATCTGTAACACTTGGAATATCTCTTTCTTCAATGTTTCTAATTATAATGTTTTCCATAGTTTATCACTCTTTCAATTTATAATTTATTTATAATTCAACTTTTAACAATAAAATAACCATTTTCAAATATATTATCTATAGGACAGTTATTATCTACTAGATGCTGTATTACTGCTCCAGCAACTGCTGATAATAATATTTTTGCAGTGTGTGATAGATTATTAATCATTTCTATTTGTTCTGCTGCCATTTTATTAATCATAAACTTCTTTCCTTTTAATTCTCCAAAATATTCTGATAAAGCCCATTCAATTTGATAATTTTTATTTTCTACAATTATTTCTATAATTTGTGCCATAATAATCTCCTTTACAAACTACTAATTATCGCTCTTATTATAACATTATTCTTAAAAGATGTATATAAAAATAGCAAAAGTAGTTTCTTATTTGCAATCTTTCTTAAATCATTGTATAATAAAAAGGTATTTAATTGGAGGCTTAAATGGAGATTTTAGAAGTAACAGATAAAATAAATGAAAATAAACTAAAAGAATTTGCAAATGGCATGAAAAATGGGAAGCTTTGTCTCTTTCCTACTGAAACTGTCTATGGCATTGGCACCAATGGCTTAGACGAAAGGGCTGTTCAAAAAATTTATGAAGCCAAAAAAAGAGATAAAAAAAATCCTATTAATTTGTTAGTAAGTGACATAACTATGATTGAAGCAATTGCTAAAGATATCTCTCCTTTGGAATATAAACTAATGGAGGCTTTTTTTCCTCGGTCCTTTTACTATCATTTTAAAAAAGAGAGAGATTGTCCCTAATATTGTAACAGCTGGTTCTTCTTTAGTCGGCGTGCGTATGCCAAGTGGTAAAATTGCAAAAAAGTTAGTAAGCTTGGCTGGTGTTCCGCTTGCCGCTCCTAGTGCTAATATTTCTGGAAATTTGAGTGGGACAAGCTTGCAAGATTTACTAGCAGATTTTTCAAGTTCTATTGATTTTGCTATTGATGGTGGAAATAGTAGTTTAGGACTTGAATCTACTATTGTTAGAGTAGTTGATGGTATTCCCCACATTTTAAGACCTCGGTAATATTCTACCAGAGGATATTAAAAAGGTTGCTCGGTAGTGTTGTTTTAGAAAAAAGTGATACTGCTATGTTACCAAGTTCTAGTTTAAAGCATTATCAACTAAATTGTTTATCAACTTTGGTGTATGATACTGATAATGAGAAAATGGTAAATAAGATAATTGATTTGGCAAAGAATTGTTCTTCTCCTGCTATTGTTTGTTGCCAAGAAAATGCAAATCTCTATTCTTTTCAAAATGTTGTTACGGTTGCTTCTAAAAATGATTTAATGACGTATTCGAAAAATCTTTTTTCTTCTTTACGTAAAGCTTCTTCTTTCCTTCCTGATATGATTTTTATAGAAGGTGTTAAGAAGGAAAATTTGGGAATTGCTATTATGGATCGATTAGAAGGGGTTTGTGAAAGAATTTTTTATAGCAGTTAGCACAATTCCTTGAAAAGATTTGTTTTTATTATAATATACAGATAGAAATATTTTAAGAAGGAGTAAAAAATGGAACAAAATTTATATAAGAAATTACTTGCCAGAAAAAAGCAAGGAGAAAAACTAGAACGGAACGATATAACAAAAGAAGAATTAGAAGTATTATTTAAAGAAGTGCCAGACAGTGCTATTGCCGAATTATATGAGGTAACAAAATCCCAAGTTACAACAAAAAGGAAAAATGGGATATTAAACAAATTAATTTTACAATTGAAAAGATTCTTAATGACAGTAAAACCAATAAAGCTTTGTTTGAAGCTTTAAACCAAGAATCTAAAAACGTTTGCTACAAGAAGATAATATAGATACTATTTCTATTGCTTTAACTCATTATTTATTTAGAAACGGTCCGGTTGAAGACATGCACAGTGATGGGGAATTGTCACAAGAAGATATGAAAACTTTAAACAAATTTATGGTAAATAGAATTGCTGGTTTGCTAACTACTATGAACAAAGAAGAATGGCTGAAATTAGAACTGTTGTTAAATTTTTATAGATTATTTGGTGGTAATTTGGATAAACCAGTTGCTGATACAGATGAAATTGATATGTTATTTTCTAAAGAATTTTAATGTAATTTTAGAGAGGAATTTTACCATTCCCCTCTTTTTATTAGTCATAATTTAAAATTAGTCACAAGGTTTCATATCATTCATATAGAACTTTTTCTCAGCCAATTTATCTTGAACGCCTCGAAGAGCCTCACCAAATCTTTGGAAGTGAACAACTTCTCTTTCGCGTAAATATCTTAATGGGTCTAAAACATCTGGATTGTCACGACAAAGGTCGATTAGTTTTTCGTAGGTTGCTCTGGCTTTTTGCTCTGCTGCTAAGTCTTCTTGTAGGTTTGCAATTGGGTCTCCTTTACATGCAATATATGCGGCTGTAAATGGTACTCCAGCTGCTGATTGTGGATATACATCTACCCCATGGTCTGTATAGTATGCTCCTAATCCTGCTTTTTCAATTTCTTCGATAGATGCACCATCTGTTAATTGGTGTACAATGGTTCCTACCATTTCTAAATGGGCTAATTCTTCGGTTCCACGATGATGTCACTTTAAAAAATTTAGTGCTATTGTCTGTAAAATAGAAAAAGTTCACTTGGTGAACTGAATTAGTACACTAAGTGAACTTAAGTTTATTTGTTATTATTTTCATCTAAATATCTCTGATACATTTCATCCATACTAGAAATATATTGCATATCTTGTTTTACTTTAAATTTTTCATATTCGTTTTCAGCCTTTTCTATTGCTTCTTTATGTGATATTGAACCTGCATTATCTAATACTTTCTTTCTTCTAAATTTTAATAAATCGTCTGTTGCATCAATCCAATTTTGCATTGTCATGATATGTCTTTCTCTTGCTTCATCTTCAGCAAATACTATAAAGAAATTGGTTAAATCATTTAATTTTTTCAATTCTTCTTCATTTAAATAATTTTTAGCTATTGTTACATCATATTTATATATTAAACCATCTGGACTATTTTTCCAATTTGTAAGTCCCATGTGTTCTTTATTTGAATCAGCTCTATTATATATAAGTTCTGCTGCTGTATGCCCAGAAATAGCATAATGCAACTTATTTTG
>CANRXN010000053.1 GCA_947643945.1 uncultured Clostridium sp. | reverse complement strand
AAATACTTGTAATAACAAAACTTTTTTAAGGAGGATTATATGAGAAGGGAAAATAGAAGACCAAATTTACAACAAAAAAAATCAATTGACAAAATTATTTTGTATGCAGGAATAGGAGTGGCTGTTTTAGCCATGATTGTATTTGCTTTATTTATGTATAGCAAAAGCCTAAATAGTGACGAAAAAAATGGAACGATGAGCTTGGAACAAATGGCTAATATGGCAAATAATAATGTGGGAAACACCCAAAGTGCTAGCACGGAAATGGGAAAATCAGTAGAAGAGGCAGAAAATGAAATAAAGAATACAACAAACAACACCAATACAAGTAATACAACGAATAATACAAATGCAGTTAAGAACACAACTAATACAAATGCCAACCAATCTACCAATAAAGCAAATGTCACAACCAATGCAAAGCCAACTAAAACAGAAGAACCAAAAAAAGAAATAAGCTTTGAAAAACCAGTTGAGGGAGAAATGGTAAGAGAATATGCCAAAGACAATTTAATTTATTCAGCAACATTAGAAGAATGGACAACCCATTTAGGAATGGATATTAAAGCAGATAAAACGACAGTTGTTAAATCAGCAGAGGCAGGAACTATAAAATCCATTAAAAATGATCCAAGATTTGGCTTAACAGTTGTAATTGAACACGAAGACAACTTCCAAACGGTGTATTCTAATTTATTGACAGCAGAGTTTGTGGTAGAAGGGGAGAAAATAGAAAAAGGACAATCTATTGGTACCGTTGGAAATACAGCAGTTTTTGAGATTGCAGAAGAACCACACCTTCATTTTGAAATCTGGAAAGACTCACTTCCAGTTGATCCAAGTATTTATTTGAAATAATAAAAAGATAGGGGAAAAGTCGATGCAAAAAAGCATCGGCTTTTATAAAATAAATTACTTGTAAAAATATTGAAGTAACTTCGTACAACAAATCGACTTAATTCTTGTTTTGAGATAAAATACTATTTAATACAATTGAAATAAAAATTCTTAAAATGTCAAAAATATGTTTGACATTTTTTTGTTTGTATGATATGATAGGAAAAAATAAGAGAAAGGAAGTAGAAGAAAATGCCAAGAAAAAGAGGAGAACTAAATAAAAGAGAAAAAGACATACTAAAATTCATTGAAAAACAAATCATGACCCAAGGATACCCACCATCAGTAAGAGAAATAGGAAAAGCAGTAGGATTAAGCTCAACCGCAACCGTACATGGATACCTAGCAAAACTAGACGAAAAAGGTTACATCAAAAAACAAGACAAAAAAGGAAGAACCTTAAGACTACTAAAAGGCGGATCCGGAGAAGTCAAAAAAACATCAAGCAAAGACTTCTACACCCAAAAAGAACTAGTAGAAGTACCAATCATAGGAAGAATCACAGCAGGAGAACCAATCTTAGCAGTCGAAAATGTAACCGACACCTTCCCAATTCCAATCGACTTTGTAGGAAACTGCGAAAGCTTTATGCTTACCGTTAGAGGTGAAAGCATGATAGAAGCAGGAATCTTAGACGGAGACTATATTTTAGTCAAAAAACAAAATACAGCAAACAACGGAGAAATCGTAGTAGCTTTAATAGGAGAAGAAGCAACCGTAAAAACTTTTTACAAAGAAAAAGACCACATAAGATTACAACCAGAAAACTCTACCATGGATCCAATCATTGTTCCAACTTGTGAAATATTAGGAAAAGTAGGAGGCGTTTTTAGAAAAATGTAGTTTTGCTAAAAGCCAAACAAAATTCACAAAAAAATCACAAAACGAACATCAACAGTCGACACTGTGTCATATATAATGCGATACAGTGTCATTTATTTTTAGGGGGATTTAGGGGACGTTCTTTAAAATCCCGGAAAGAGGGATTTTAAGGAACGTCCCCTAAATCCCAGCAGGGAGGACTAAACATGCTAAAAGTATTAAAAAATTTAAAAAAATCATTTTCGTCAGTAGTAGTAATTGTCATTTTACTATGCATTCAAGCAGCAACCGATTTAGCTTTGCCAGATTACACTTCTAAAATAGTAAACATAGGAATTCAAGCAGGTGGAATTGAAAGTGCTGTGCCAGAGGTAATTGCAAAAGAAGATATGGAAAATCTTTTGCTTTTTAGTGCTAGTCAAAACAAAAATCAAAAAGAAGAAATATTAAACCACTACACATTAGTTGGAAGTAAGCCAAATAAACAAGAAGAAAAGGCCATTCAGAAATATTTAGGAAAAGATTATCAAATAAAGCAAGACACCATTTATGTAGTAAAAGAGATTTCAAAAGAAGAAAAAGACCAATTATCTAAAATGATGGCAACACCATTAATGGAATTAACAACCGTCCTAAATGAAGAAACAGAAAATCAAATTAAGGAACAAATTATAATGAATATGCCATCCAATATACCAGAGGCACAAAAACAAGCAATTAGGGAACAACACTTAATGGAATTAATAAAGAACATGCCAGAAGAGAAAAGACAACAAATGCTAGCACAATTTACCGATAAAATTAACAACATGCAAGATTCCATCAAAGAACAAGCTGCAGTAGGAGCCGTAAAAGAACTTTATAAAAATGTAGGAGTTAATACCGATAAACTACAAAACAATTATATTTTAATGGCAGGACTACAAATGCTAGGAATAGCCTCTATTACTATGATATCTGCCATTTTAATTATGCTATTATCTTCTAAAGTTGCGGCCAAATTAGGAAGAACCTTAAGGGATAAAGTTTTCAAAAAAGTAATTAGATTTTCGAACAAAGAATTAACCGAGTTTTCAACAGCATCTTTAATTACTCGTAGCACTAACGACATTCAACAAATCCAGCAATTAATTACCATGTTATTTCGTGTTGTTGTTTATGCACCAATTATAGGAATTGGAGGCTTTATTAAGGTATTAACCAATAGTGATAGCCAAATGGCTTGGATTATTGGTGTTGCCATTTTAGCTGTATTATTTGTGGTAGGAACATTATTTATTGGTGTTATGCCAAAATTCAAAAAATTACAAGAATTAGTAGATAAAATCAACCAAGTAGCAAGAGAAATCTTAACAGGATTACCAGTTATTCGAGCCTTCCATAAAGAGAAAAAAGAAGAAGAAAGATTTGAAAAAGCAAACTACAACCTAATGAAAACAGACCGTTTTGTCAGTCGTGCCATGTCAATGATGATGCCACTTCTTATGCTAATTATGAATTCTATCATGATTTTAATTGTATGGGTAGGAGGACACAATGTTGACCAAGGAATTATCCAAGTAGGAGACATGATGGCATTTATCCAATACACCATGCAAATTGTAATGGCATTTTTGATGATATCTATGATATCTATTATGCTACCAAGAGCAGCCGTATCAGCAAGACGTATTAATGAGGTAATTGAAACTAAAGTAGCTATTAAAGATTTGCCAAACTTAAAAGAATTTGACCATAGCAAAAAAGGTCTAGTTGAATTCAAAAATGTATCTTTCCGTTATCCAGATGCCGATACAGAAGTGTTAGAAGACATAAATTTTACAGCAAACCCAGGAGAAACCACAGCTATTATTGGAAGTACAGGAAGTGGAAAATCAACGGTTGTTAATTTAATACCAAGATTTTACGATGTAACAGGAGGAGAACTTTTAATTGATGGAGTTAATATAAAAGAAGTTTCCTTAAAAAGTTTAAGAGACATTATCCGGACTAGTACCACAAAAAGGAATATTATTTTCTGGAACCATTGAAAGTAATATAAAATATGCAAATGACAATATGAAAGATTCTCAAATGATAGAAGCAACTAAAATTGCACAAGCAACAGAATTTATTGAAGAAAAAGAAAAGAAATACCAAGAACCAATTTCGCAAGGAGGAAGCAATGTGTCTGGCGGACAAAAACAACGTTTAGCCATCGCAAGAGCGATAGCCAAAGACCCAGAAATTTTTGTATTTGACGACAGTTTTTCTGCCTTGGACTTTAAAACAGACAGTAAATTGCGAGAAGCTCTAGCTAGCAAAACAAAGGACAAAACGGTTATTATTGTTGCACAAAGAATTAGTACCATATTAAATGCCGAAAAAATAGTTGTACTAGAAGAAGGAAAAGTGGTAGGAATAGGAACCCATAAAGAATTAATGGAAAATAATGAAACCTATCGTCAAATTGCCTTATCACAGCTATCAGCAGAAGAATTAAATGGGAAAGGAGGAAACTAAAATGCCAGGACCAATGGGAGGAGGTCCTATGGGATCTCGGGGGAAATAAGCCCCAAGAAAAACCAAGAAACTTTAACAAAACAGCTAAAAAACTAATTCACAATTATTTAGGGAAATATAGAATTGCTTTAATTATTGTTCTAATATTTGCCATTGGTAGCACCATATTTACTATTGTAGGACCTAAAATATTAGGAAATGCAACCACAGAAATTTTTAATGGACTACTTAGCAAATTATCAGGAGGAAATGGAATCGACTTTGGAAAAATTGGTCAAATTGCTATTACTTTATTAATTTTATATTTAATAAGTGCGGTTTTTACCTTTGTACAAAACTTTACTATGACAGGAATTTCACAAAACTTAACCTATCAAATGAGAAATGATATTATTGGGAAAATCAACAAATTACCAATGCGATATTTTGACCAAAAAACAAATGGAGAGGTATTATCTATTATTACCAATGACATAGACACATTAAGTTTTAACTTAAGCCAAAGCATTACGCAAATCATTACATCTGTTTGTACCATTATTGGGATTCTAATTATGATGTTTTCTATTAGCTGGCAAATGACTTTAATTTCTTTAATTATATTGCCAGTAGCAGGGATTTTAGTAAAAAACATTGTCCGGAAAATCACAAAAATATTTCCAAAAACAACAAGCCTATTTGGCTCAAGTAAATCGGGCAAGTAGAGGAAATTTATGGAGGATTAAATATTGTAAAAGCATTTAACGCAGAAGAAAAAGTGACCAAAGAATTCGAAAAAGCAAACAAGGAATTATATCATTCAGGCTGGAAATCACAATTTTTATCAGGTTTAATGTTTCCGGTTATGAACTTTATTTCTAATGCCGGCTATGTAGGCGTGGCAGTTGCTGGTGGATATTTAGCCATCAATGGAAGCTTAACAGTTGGAAACATACAAAGCTTTATCCAGTATAACAAACAGTTCACCCAGCCGATTAATCAAATTGCACAAATATCTTCTATGTTACAAGCTATGATTGCTGCTGCAGAAAGAATTTTTGGCTTTTTAGAAGAACAAGAAGAAGTAGAAACTGGTAAGAAAAACGTAATAGTTAAAGAAACAAAGGGAAATATTACTTTTGACCATGTTAAATTTAGCTATGATGGAGAAACACCAATTATCAAAGATTTTAATGCCAACGTCCAAGAAGGACAAAAAATTGCAATTGTTGGTCCAACTGGTGCAGGGAAAACTACTATGGTTAAGCTACTTATGAGATTTTATGATGTACAAGATGGTGCTATTTTAATTGATGGGAACAATATTAAAGACTTTGCTAGAGGAGAGCTTCGAAAGCTATTTGGAATGGTTTTACAAGACACTTGGTTATTTGGTGGAACGGTAAAAGATAATATCAAATATGGAAAAGAAGAGGCAACCGACGACCAAGTAATAGAAGCAGCAAAAGCCGCTCATGTCCATCACTTTATTAAAACCTTGCCACAAGGATACAACTCTATCATAAACGAAGAATCTAGCAACATATCAGCTGGTCAAAAACAATTAATGACGATTGCAAGAGTTATTTTAGCAGACCCTAAAATATTGATTTTAGACGAGGCAACTAGCTCTATTGATACAAGAACGGAAATTCAAATTCAAGCTGCTATGGATAACCTAATGAAGGGTAGAACAAGTTTTATTATTGCCCATCGTTTGTCTACCATTAAAAATGCGGATTTAATTTTGGTTATGAATCATGGCGATATTGTAGAGCAAGGAAAGCATGAGGAACTGTTAAAAAAAGAACGGATTTTATGCAGAACTGTATAATAGCCAGTTTGAGGTGGAGGAACGGATAGTTTAAAACGGAGTTTTTTACATTTTATAAAATCACAGAAATAAGATTTAATAATATGATTCTAGTAGTGGAAGAAGCTTTGAAATATATAGATTTTAATAGTATTACAGATGTAAAATATAGAAATTTATTAATTGCACAAAATCATTTTATACAACAAAACACAGAAAAAATAAGGAAAAAGGCAGAAAAATTATATAAAATGGTAACACTTACTCAAAAAGACTTTTTTGTTAATCTAAGTTGTGACTTTAAACTATTAGAAGAAAAAAGTAGAAACTATGAATTTGGACAAAATAAATAAAAACTAAGAATTCATTATAGAATAGAATCCAATAAAAAGAACAAAAACAGGAGAAACTAAAAATGTATCATCTAAAAGAAATAGAAAAATACACAAATGGAAAAATCATAAATGGAAACCCAGAAACTAAAATAGAAAAATACTCTTTATTAAAAGAAAACCACAAATCAGAAGAATTTTTCATACCTATCCTATTTCGAGAAATTAACCGCGAAGACTTTATTATAGATGCTGTAAAATCAGGAGCCATAGGATTCATGATAAACAAAGCTTCTAAAAATTATACAAAAATAATAAATGAAGCCAAGAAAGTCAATCCTAATGTTGGTATTGTAGAAGTAGAAAATGTAAACCAAGCAATTTATCAATTGGGATTAGAAAGTAGAAAAAGAAACATTCAAAAGCCAGTAATAGCAGTTACAGGAAGTGTAGGAAAAACGACACTATGTAGTTTGATTTCAAAAGTATTAGAGACCGAAATCAAAGTATTACATGACTTTAAAAATCAAAACAACAACACAAAATGGCATGTAGCAAGAGATCTATTAGAATTCGAAAATTATGATATGGCAGTAATTGAAGTAGGAATTAGTGAAAAGAAAGTCATGACAAAACTATCTCAATTAACTAAGCCATCTATCTGCGTTATTAATTCTATTGGTTTGCAACATTTGAATAATCTAAAAAATAAAGAAACCGTTTT
>CANRXN010000052.1 GCA_947643945.1 uncultured Clostridium sp. | reverse complement strand
AAAATATTTATATAATAACTAATAATAAAGATAATAAAGACTAAAGAAAAGGTGAAAACAAATGAACACATTAAAATACAAACCAGAAGGTTGGAATAATGAAATAACCACATTAAACCAAGAAAATGTCACATCTTATATGGAACAAAATCAAGTATTACAAGGACTAGTACAAGAATGTGACGAAAATTATAATTTACATATTCAATTTGAAAATGGATTGACTGGAATTATGCCAAGGAAAGAAGTTGAAGCAATCAATATAGAAGAAAATGGATTGCCAAAAACTAACCTATGTACCGGAAAAGTACATAAGTTTGTCCAATTTAAAATAAAAGAGGCAAATGACGAAAATCAAGTAATTGTATCTAGAAAAGAGGTTCAAGAAGAAGCTTTAGAGTGGATAAAAAATGACTTAGAAGAAGGAAACCGAGTAACACGGAATTGTAAAAAATATAAAATCTTATGGAGCTTTTATTGAGATTGCAGGAGGAGTAGTAGGGTTAGCTCATATAGAGGATTTGTCAATTGCAAGGATTAAGTCACCTTATGAAAGATTGAGTATTGGACAAAAAGTCGAAGTTGTGATAAAATCTATAGATAGGAAGACAGGAAAAGTCATTTTATCTCATAAAGAAACCTTAGGCTCTTGGGAGGAAAATGCTAGCATGTTTACACCAGGAATGAAAACAAAAGGAATTGTTCGAGAAACGGAAAAAAACAAAAATGGCATTTTTATTGAATTAAGGCCAAATTTAGTAGGAATGGCAGAATATGAAGAAGGTCTTCAATATGGACAAGAGGTTGATGTGTATATTAAGAAGATTGACAACCAAAGAAAAAAGGTTAAATTATTAATTGTTTAAAGTAGATTAGAAAGAGCTGTTACAGTTAATTTAAGTAATAGCGAAGGAGGGAATTAAAATGGTTGAAGATAACCAAATTAAAGCACAAGTATCACCATTTGCAATTAGAGAGGGTGAAATTAAAACATTTGATGGAAAAGACGGTTATGTGTCTATGAATCAAATTGTACATAAAATCGATATAGGACATATTAATGAAATTCATTTTGCCATATTAGACTTAGTAAATGAATTTGAATTTATTACTTCAAGACAACTATATCAAATGCTAGAAATTAAAGGAATTGACCCAAAATCACAAGATAAACTAAATAACAAATTAGACCAATTAGTAAAATCAAAAATCCTAACAAGATATTATTTTACCTCTGATGAGGGAAAAGGAATTTATAGAATTTATTGTTTGGAAAAAATGGGAAAATATCTCCTAAATTCAAAAGAGATTGATTGCAAATGGCAACCATCCGACAATACGAAACCAGTTCCTATGATAAAGAAAAGATTAGCAGGAAACCAAACTTTAATTGCTTATTTAAGAAAGGTAAAGGCTTTTGATAGTTATGTAGTAAAACCAGCAATTACTGCAAAAATTGCAGGAAAAGTATTTAAAGCAACAGGTGGAAGTGTTAAACTAACCAAAAATAGTAAATCCATTCAATTTGTTTTTGAAGTAATTAGAAGAGAAGACGATTGGCAAAAAAAAGCAGTAGACAAATTGAGAATGTACAAGGAATTTTATGAGAATTTTATTCCAGGTGATTCTGGATTTAGTGGTATGCCACAATTGATTTTAGTTTGCGAGGACGAAAAACACATGGCAGAAACGTTTAAAGAGATTATTACCAACCAAGTGGAAATTCCACAAATTAAATTGTATTTTACAACTGATTTAAGACAAAATAAAGACACACTAGAAGATACTTTAGTTGAGTTTAAATTGGTGGATGGGAAATACAAGATGGAAAATATAGAACTTAAATTATTAGGTATGTAATTTTAATTAAATTGCCAAAGAGAGGCTAGAAAGATGCACCTTTTTGGCAATTTTTGTTATTTAGTTGTGAACTCTTTTTTTATACGATAAAATATGGTATACTAGTAACATAAGTCGGTAAATGCGTTTGAACTAATACCGGTTTATGAGTATAAAAAGGTTAATAAGGAGATTGGAGAATGAAAGAAAGATTGGAAGATTTAGTAGCAGGGCTACGGAGACAAAGAGTGGTAGAAAGAATATCGGCATGTAAAAATGTCCAAGAGGCAGAGGAAATCTATCGAAAGATAAAAAAAGATTTTGAGTTGATAACGACTGCTTTTATTTTAGATTTCGAAGCTCTTTGTCAAAGAAACAAAAAGTTTAATAAAGTAATTAAGTTTAAGGTGAAGCCAGAAGATGCTATTCTTATTTGTATTTTATGTCATATGACGTCAATTACACATGAAGAATTGCTAGATGGGAATTTAAAAGTCGCATTAAAGAAGGCTTCTAGAAAAATACCTTTGAAAGAGAGAATCTTGAAAAGAAATCCTCAGGTAGCAAAACGACTACTGAATTACATCTTTAAGGAAAAAAATTTTTTAGACAGCTTAGAAGATGAGGAATTTGTAAAGTTCTTCCTCTAAACAGCAACAAAAAGTTCAAACGCAAACTAATAAAGCAGGTGATATTGGGCATTCCCAATGTTTCCTGCTTTACTTATTGGCTAAAATATGATATAATGGTAACATAAACTGGCAAATGTGTTTGAGTAATGTGCCGATTTATGAGTATAAATTGTTAGGAAGGAGACACCACATGATAAAAAAAATGTTAGAAGACTTGATACGGATCTTTCATGAAAGGGAGGTCGTAGAAAAAATAGCAAGAGCAAAAGGACATCGTCTTAGTGCATATGAAGAAGAGAAAAAAGCAATGCAGCAGGAACTGAAAAAATTCGAAGAAACTGCAAGGGAAATGATTGCTATCCATGAGATGATTGAAGATGACTTTGGAGTAGCTATCGATGATCTATATTATAGGATTCACCCAGAAGACTCATTGCAAATTTGTTTTATATGTAAAATGACAAAAATAAGTGATGATCAATTGTTAAAGAATTATCATTCGTTGATTGAAGCACTGAGAAAGGTAAAGGGGGAATGGGCAGAACCTGCAGGAAAAATGGCTCAATTTTTAAGTAATGATAAAGGTGGAGAAACAGGCTTCTTTACCGATTATAAAGACAGTGAAACAGAAAAGTTTTTAAGCAAATTTTTTGATTAGTTCCAAAACTCAAACACAAACCCAAGGCAAACAAAGAAGGTTTTAGGTAATACCCAAAACCTTCTTAGCCCTTTTTACATCCTCTAAACTAGCATTTCTAACACCTTCCAAAGAATAAGTAAGCCCAAGCTTTTTCCACTTAAACTTACCCATATCATGGTAGGGAAGAAGTTCCACCTTTTTAACAGTCTTTAAACGATCAATAAAATCCTTTAACTTTAACAAATCTTCTTTCTTATCAGTAATATCAGGAATTAAAACTTGTCTAATCCACATATCAATTCCATTATCACTTAAGTAGCTTGCAAAGGCAAGTTCCAATTCATTTGAAAAACCAACTAAATCTTTACACTTTTGGCTATCAATATGTTTTATATCTAACAAAACCAAATCTGTTAAAGAAAGAAGTTTTTTTATATCGGCGTTTAAAGGAACCATACCGAGAGGTATCAATACAAGTATGAATATTTTGTTGTTTTAACTTGGTAAAAAGTTCAATCAAAAACTTAACCTGCAAAAGAGGCTCTCCGCCAGTAACTGTTACGCCACCGGTTAGGGCAAATATAATTTTTATAACGCATAATTTTATCAAAAATATCGTCTAGCGACTTATAGTTTCCTTCCTTTATGTCCCAAGTATCACGATTATGGCAATATTTACATTGCAAATGGCAGCCTTGCAAAAATAATACAAAGCGAATGCCGAGGACCATCAACTGTTCCAAAGGATTCAATGGAATGAACCTTGGCATAATATCTTAAATCTTTATTCATGATTTTTCCTCCACACCTAAAGGGATACAGTTTGCTTACACTCTTAATTACTAAAATGTGAAAAAAGAAACGTCCCCAATTGCACATTAAATTTTTTCATGAATGGTTCTGTTGATTACGTCCAATTGTTGCTCTTTGGTTAATTTTGTAAAGTTTACGGCATAGCCAGATACACGAATGGTTAGTTGAGGATATTTTTCAGGATGCTCCATGGCATCTTCTAATAGTTTGCGGTCAAAGACGTTGACATTGATGTGATGTCCAGTTTGTGAAAAATAGCCGTCTAACATATTAACTAAGTTTGCTACTCTTTCGTCTTCGGTTTTTCCAAGGGTTCCTGGTGTAATAGAGAAGGTATAGGAAATTCCGTCTTCTGCAGAGTCAAATGGTAGTTTGGCAATGGAGTTCATAACGGCTAAGGCTCCATTGGTATCTCTTCCATGTAGAGGGTTAGCACCAGGACCAAATGGTTCTCCTGCACGTCTTCCGTCTGGTGTGTTTCCAGTTGCTTTTCCGTAGACTACGTTGGAGGTAATGGTTAAGATTGATAGGGTATGTTTTGCATTTTTGTAAGTTTGATGTCTTCTTAATTTGTTCATGAATGTTTTCACAACGTCTACTGCAATTTGGTCAACGTTATCGTCGTCATTTCCGTATTTTGGGAAATCGCCTTCTACGATATAATCAGTAGCAAGACCAGTTTCATTACGAACTACTTTTACTTTAGCATATTTGATAGCAGATAAAGAATCTGCTACAACAGATAAACCGGCAATACCACATGCCATAGTACGAATAATTTCTCTATCATGTAAAGCCATTTCGATTGCTTCATAAGAATATTTGTCATGCATATAATGTATCATGTTTAAAGCTTTGATATAAATTCTTGCTACATAATCCATCATTTGGTCAAATTTTTCCATGACTTCGTCATAGTTTAAATATTCACTTGTAATTGGTTCAAATTTAGGTGCCACTTGTTTTCCTGTAATACCATCTCTTCCACCATTAATAGCATATAGTAAGGTTTTTGCTAAGTTTGCTCTTGCACCAAAGAATTGCATCTGTTTTCCTATTTTCATAGGAGATACACAACAAGCAATACCATAGTCGTCACCTAGTGTAATTCTCATTAAGTCGTCATTTTCATATTGGATAGAAGAAGTGTTGATAGATAGTTTGGTTGTATATTTTTTAAATCCTTCTGGTAGTTTTGTAGACCATAATACAGTTAGGTTTGGTTCTGGTGCTGGTCCTAAGGTTTCAAGGGTGTGGAGAATTCTAAATGAATTTTTGGTAACTAGAGTTCTTCCGTCAATTCCCATACCACCAATACTTTCTGTTACCCAAACTGGGTCACCACTAAATAATTCATTATATTCAGGTGTTCTTAAGAAACGAACCAATCTTAATTTCATAACAAAATGATCCATTATTTCTTGTGCTTCGCTTTCTGTTAAACTACCATTTTTTAAATCTCTTTCAAAATAAATATCCAAAAAGCTTGAAGTTCTACCAATACTCATAGCAGCACCGTTTTGATCTTTGATGGCTGCTAAATAGCCAAAGTATAACCATTGAACAGCTTCTTTGGCAGTTTTAGCTGGTTTTGATAAGTCGAAACCATAGCTAGAAGCCATTACTTTTAATTCATTTAGAGCAACAATTTGCTCGCCGATTTCTTCTCTTTGACGAATTACGTCTTCTGTCATTTCGTCCACATTTAATACGTCTAATTCTTGTTTCTTTTCTTCTATTAGAACGTCTACACCATATAGGGCAACTCTTCTGTAATCTCCAATAATTCTTCCACGTCCATAACCGTCTGGTAAGCCAGTTAATAAGTGGGAACTTCTAGCAGCTCTTATATCAGGAGTATAAACACTAAATACACCATCATTGTGAGTTTTTCTGTATTTGTGGAAAATTTCGCTAACCTCTGTGTCAACTTCTCTTCCATAGCTTTGACAAGATTTTTCTACAATTCGAATTCCTCCAAATGGCATGATGGCTCTTTTTAGTGGGCTATCGGTTTGAAGTCCTACAATTTCTTCTAAATCTTTGTTGATATAACCTGCTTTGTGACTAGTTATGGTAGATGGGGTTTTGGTATCGATGTCTAAAACACTACCATTGCTGTCATGCTCTTTTTTGTATAATTCTAATACTTCGTCCCATAGTTTTTTGGTTTTTTCGGTAGCATTACTTAAAAAACTTTCGTCTCCTTCATAGGGGCAATAATTTTTTTGAATGAAGTCACTTACATTAATTTCGTTTTGCCAGTCTCCTTTATTAAATCCATTCCATTGTTCAAATTTCATAATTTACCTCCTTGATATTATTTTATATTATTAACATTTTTAACAGATATTATCATAACATATCAAAAAATTATTAGCAACTTTTTAGAAGTTAAATATATAGAAAATTTTAAAAATAAACTGTTGCAAAAACAACAAAAAACCAATATTTTAAAAATACTGGTTTTTCTAACTTTAAAAAATTGATTATGCATCTAAATCAGTTTCAACAATTGCTTTAGCTACATTATAAATTAATTTTTGTTTATCTGGTGAGCAACTTTTAAATAATTCTGCAAATTCTTTGTTTAGATAATTTTTAGAATTACTTGCTGCCCCATTTAAAACGTAACCTTCTGTTACATCTAATAAGCCACATAATTGATTTAATCTTTTTAAATTAATATGTGAGTTTCCTCTTTCTACTCTACTTAAAAAAGCAACAGAGATATCAATTTGTTCTGCTAAATCTTCTTGTGTTAAGTTTTTTGCTAATCTTGCTTGTTTAATTCTTTGTCCTATTACTGAATAATCTAATGCCATTTTTAATCTCAATCCTTTCCTTTTTTTCTTCTTTCAAATAATAGCATTTTATAGTTTAAATTTACAGAAACTATAAAGTATAGATGGAACATAAAAGTAAACAACAGCGAAAAAATATCAAAATAAGCATGAAAAGTACTAAAAAATCATATAATATTATGGATATAAATTTAAAACATATAGAAAAAGAAAGAAAAAGAGAGGAAAGAAAAGGAAAAGAAAGAAAAATATGTAAAAAATGTATATAATTGCCATTAAATTTGCGATAAATTGGTCAAATTGGAACAAAAATAGTATACATAATTTGATTTTGGAAACAATA
>CANRXN010000051.1 GCA_947643945.1 uncultured Clostridium sp. | reverse complement strand
CCTCTTCTATGGTACTCATATCGATATAACTATCATAGTTTTTTAAGCCTACTTGTTTTCCAATTTTAGAAACAGTAAGTGGGTTATCCCCTGAAATAATTTTAATATCTACTCCTTGTTTTTCAAAATACTTTAGGGTGTTTTTAGCTTCTTTTCTAATTTTATCTAGGATACAAAGATAGCCAATTAATTCTAGTTTTTCTGGTAGTTGATTTTCTTTTACTTCTTCTTTGGTGTGGGCTACCACCAAGACTCTATAGTCTTTGGCGTATTTTTCGATGTCTTTTTGATAGGTATTAAAGTCCTTTTTTAATACGATTTCGGGTGCTCCTAATAAATAGGTTCCCTTTTCTTCAAAGCCAATGGCTGACCATTTGGTTTGAGAGGAAAAGGCTATTTTTTGGCTTGCCTTCCATTTCTTTTCTATTTTGGTAAAATAGTTTCTAATTGCTTCCATGGTAGCATTTTCGTCTGGTGAATTTTTGGCAATATTAGCTAATACATTTGCCATTTCTCTTTTTTCTTGCTTAAGAGCAATAAAGTCTTTTACTTCCATAATGCCTTCGGTTAAAGTTCCTGTTTTATCTAGACATAAGGTGTCTACTCTTGCTAGGGTTTCAATACAATAGAGTTCTTGGACTAGTACTTTTTGTTTTGAAAGTCTTATAACACTTACTGCTAGAACAGTACTAGTAAGCAGTACTAAACCTTCTGGTATCATACCAATGATTCCTGCTACACTTTTTATAACTGCTTCTTGGAAGGTAATGTCATTTACTTGTAATTGGGTATAAAATAGAGCTATACCAATGGGAATAATCGCAATACTTAAAAATTTAATAATTTTATTTAAGGAAGTCATAATTTGTGAATTTATTTTCTTTATGTATTTTGCTCCACTTGAAATTTTAGCAGTATAGTTATCTTCTCCAATGCTAGTTATTTTTGCAATTCCTTTTCCACTAACAATAAAACTTCCAGAAAGCAAAGTATCTCCTTGCTTTTTATAAATGGTATCTGGCTCTCCTGTTAGGAAAGCTTCATTTACTTGTAATTTTCCTTCTAAAATAATGCTATCTGTTGGAATCTGATTACCTGTGTTTAGTTCTACTATATCATCTAATACTAGTTCATAGATTGAAATTTCTTGCTTTTTTCCATCGCGAATGACTTTTATTTTGTTGCTTGCCATGATAGCAAGTTTGTCTACGATTTTTTTGGAATGGATTTCTTGTATTGTGCTTATGGCTGTGTTTAAAATGATAATTCCTAAAAATAGCATATTTTTATAGGAGCCTACCATAAAGATGGCAACTCCTAATATTAGGTTGATTAGGTTAAATAGGGTGAAAAAATTGTCATATAATATTTTTTTGATGGTTTTAGTTGGCACGGATGTCTCGTAATTTACTTTTCCTTCTTCTTGTCTTTTTTTTACTTCTTGGCTACTTAAGCCTTTTTGTATATTTTCTTCCATTGTTTCTCCTTGTTTTGCTTTTTTATGTTTTAGATTATATGACTTTCATTTCTTGTTGTCAATTTATTATTTCTTAAGATTTTACTATTGTTTCGTTGGAATTCTAACAACTACCTCGGTTCCTTCTCCAACAACGCTTTTAATATCAATACTTCCGCCATTTTTATCTAAGATTTCTTTAGCAATGGAAAGACCGAAGGCCAGTTCCTCCCATTTCTCTCGTACGAGCCTTATCCACGCGGTAAAATCTTTCAAAAATTCGGTTTAGGTCTTCTTCTGGAATGCCAATTCCATTATCAAAAACCTTAATATAAGCATCATTATATACAAAGCCTACATAAATTTTTATTTCGCCACCGTCTTTTGTATATTTAATGCTGTTTGTTAAGATATTTAGCACCACTCGTTCAATATCATACTTGTCCGCATAAACAGGGGGAACATCTGCTGTTACAAAGCAGTTTACTTTATGCTCTTTCTTTTTAATTTCAATGGCAAGCTTGTCCTGGCATTTTTTTACCAAGTCACCTAAATCAAATGCTTCTTTTTGTATAATTTTATTGTTATTATCATATCTAGATAAAGTAAGCAAGTCAGTTACTAATTTTGCCATTCTTCTTGCCTCTGTTGCAATAACATTTAAGAATTTGGTTTGTGTTTCTTTATCATATTCACCTTCTAATAAGGTATCAGCATAACCCATAATAGAAGTAATTGGCGTTTTTAGTTCATGAGATACATCAGCCACAAACTCTTTTCTCATGTTGTCTAAGTCTACATGCTCTGTAATGTCTTGTATAACAGCAATTACACCGTCTGGTCTGTCTGTTTCATTTTTAAAAGGAGCAAAAAATACATTCATAAATTTATCTTCTACTTGAATTCTTTGCTCAGTAGAGGTCCAGCTTTCTAGGTAAATAATTTTTTCCATATTGATATCTAATTTAAATTTTTCGAATATGTCTTCAAAGGTATTGTCTTCTGGTCTAATGCTTAAAAACTTTTTGGCTGCTGGGTTAATTAAAATAATTTCACCCTTCATATTAAAAGCTATAATTCCATCTGTCATGTGAAGCAAAATGGTTTCGATTTGGTTTTTTTGAGTAGATACTTCGCTTAATTTATCTTTTAGTTCTGTAGTCATAAGCCCAAAAACATTTTCTAAGTCTTGCGCGCCACTACCCTTCTTACCTTTTTGCTTCTTTTCTCCACTTTTATCTTCTTCTGTAATTTTTTCTGCACTTTTAATTAACTTATTAATAGGATAAATAATAAATTTTGATAGAAGTGTCGCTGTTAGAATACCCACAGTCGCAAAACTGATTCCCGCTACCGCTAATACGACTAAGGTTTTATTTTGTAATTCTTCTATATTAATTACTTGCCCTGCTTGTAGCTTCTCATTTAAAGTTTGCAATTGGTTGATAAAAAAGACTCCCATTCCACTAATAATAATAATTCCAATAATAAACAAGGCTAATATAATTTTATTAAATTGTATATTTTTTAGCATTTCCTTCATTCCTTTTATTTTTTAACAACTAATTTTTTGATTTCTTGATAAATTTTATCTTCTACATTGTGTACCGAAACCTTAAGAGCATTTTGTCCCATTTCCTGCATTTTTGCTTTATTTTCGGTAATCTCTTCAATTGCTTGATTTAAATTTTCTGCAGTTAATTCCTCATTTAAGATAATTTTGGCTGCTCCTACTTTTTCTAAAACTTTGGCATTGTATAATTGATGGTCATGACTTACATTTGGAAGGGGTATCAAGATAGATGGTTTTCCTAAATTGGCAATTTCGGTAACTGTCATTGCCCCTGCTCTTCCAATCGAAATATCTGCCACATTCATAAGTTCTTCCATATTATAGATATAAGGCATCATTTTAATACCATCTATATGGTTACAATTTATCCCACTATCTTCTAGCTTAGTTTTCATTAAATCAAATTGCTTTGGACCAGTTGCCCAAACCATTTGATAATTTCGATTGTTCTTACTTTTTATCATTTCTACAATAGCTTCATTTATTTTTTGTGCCCCTTGGCTTCCACCAGATACTATAACAATTGGCTTATTGTTGTCAGTTAATCCGGACTTGCTTTATTATTTGCGTTTTTTGGGCGTTACTATATTCTCGTTTTTTAATTTTTACAGGTGTTCCTGTATACACTATATTTTTTGCCTTTTTAATTCTTGGAATCGCATCTTGGAAAGAAACCAAAATGGTATTTGTTTTTTTGGCTAAAAACTTAACCGCTTTCCCAGGAAAACTATTACTTTCGTGTAACAAAGTTGGAATTTTTAAGCTATGTGCTGCTAAAATCGTGGCACCACAAATATAGCCACCTGTTCCAATCACAATATCTGGCTTAAACTCTTGTACTATCTTTTTTGCTTGCCCATAACCTTTTAATGTTTTCCACATTTTTTTCATATTATCTATTGTAAGCTTTTTACTTAATCCATAGGCTTCAATTGTTTTTAACGCATATCCTGCTCTTGCCACCAAATCATTTTCTAAGCCTCTTGTCGTTCCTACAAATATAATTTTTGAATCCGCTTCTTCTTGTTTTATTTTATTGGCAATCGCGATTCCTGGATTAATATGTCCGGGCTGTTCCGGCAGCTGCAATAATTACTCTCATTTTTTTCTCTCCTTTTGGGGATGTGAAATTGGGGACGGTTCTTTTTTCACATTAGTTATAATAGGAATACATTTTAAGTTACACTAATGTGAAAAAAGAACCGTCCCCAATTTCACATCCCATCGTTACTTCGCACTGGCTCTGGATATGTTGAGTAAGACTCCCATTTCACAAAGTAGGATAAATAATGCGGTTCCTCCGGTAGCTAAAGAATGGCAATGGCATTCCTGTTGCTGGCATAGAGGAAGTTACTACAGCTACGTTTATGATTACTTGGATTCCTACTAGTGCAGTTATTCCTATTGCTACTAAGCTTCCAAACATGTCTGGTGCTCGCATGGCAATTAAAATGCCTCGCCAAATAAAGATGGCAAATAAAATTAATACGATGCTACACCCGATAAAACCTAATTCTTCTCCTAAAATGGAAAAGATAAAATCATTGTGTGGTTCTGGTATATATAAGAATTTTTGCTTGCTATCTCCTAAGCCTGCACCAAATAATCCTCCGTGAGCCAATGGCATATAGACTTTGGATTACTTGCCAACCATCTCCTGTAGCATCTTGCCATGGGTTTAAAAAGGTAATGACTCTTTTTAATCGATATGGTTCTAAAATGATTAGTCCTATTAATCCGTGGGATTCCTATTAATCCACCTGTTCCTGCAAAATGAAGAAATTTGCAACCTGCCATAATCATCATGATAGAACAGATTCCAATAATTACAATAGAGGCACTAAAGTGCGGTTGTAACAATAAAAGTCCTATAATTGGTGCTAATAAGCATATGTGCTTGAAAAATCCTTTGCCATAGGATTCTAATTCGTCTCTATTTTTTGTTAAAATTCCTGCGTAAAAGAATATCATTAATAATTTTACTGCCTCTGATGGTTGAAATGACAAGGTTTCTGTTATATAAATCCATCTTTTTGCCCCATTTACAGTTCTTCCTGCTACCAATACTAAAGCTAACAAAATAAGTGCTATCCACCATGCATGTTTATAAAATTTTTGATAAAATCGGTAGTCTATTTTGGAAATAAAGAGCATAGCAATAACACCTAAAATGGCAAATATTAATTGCTTTGAAAAATAAGAGTAACTGTCTCCACTTTCTGCTAACGCAGAAGGTGAGCTTGCTGATAATACCATGACTAACCCAATAGAAAGTAGCAATAGTATGGTTATTAATAAAGTAAAATCAATTGGATTATTTAAAAAACTTGAAAAATTCTTTTCTTTTCTTCTTTTTTTTGCCATGTAAGAACCTTTCCTTTCCCTTTTTATTATAATTTTTAAAATATTATATCTTAAGTATTTTCAAACCATCTTCAATCCTATTACACACAAAACTAAAGTAAGCAAACTAAATACAATAACCACTTTGCTTTCCTTCCAGCCTTGTAACTCAAAATGATGATGAAGAGGTGCCATCTTAAAAAATCTCTTTCCCGTCTTTTTAAAATAAAGCACTTGTATCATAACAGAAAGCGTCTCTAATACAGGAATTAACGCAATTACAATTAATAGTAATGGCATTTTTAGGTATAGAGCAATTGCTGAAACTACGCCTCCTAATAGTAAAGATCCAGTATCTCCCATAAATACTTTAGCAGGGTGTAAATTAAACATTAAAAAGCCTAATGTTGCTCCTATTACAATACTTCCAAATATAGATATCTCAGGTATCTTGTTAGTTATTCCTATTACGGTTAAACAAGTTATAATAATGGCTGACACACTAGAAGAAAGACCGTCAATTCCATCGGTTAGGTTAATGGCATTGGTTGTCGCCAAAATAACAAGGATGGCAAATGGAATATAGAAATAAATTGGTATATTAATATATATTTTTAAAATAGGAATATATGTATTCGTTCCTATTTGTAGTCCTTGTACGAGATAAATAACATAGATAACAGAAATGAATAATAAGCCTAGCATTTTGTAACTTGGCTTTAACCCTTTGGTATTTTTTAAAACTAACTTCTTAAAGTCGTCAATAAAGCCTACTACACCAAAACCTATAGTTAGAATTAGCATAGGAATTAGTCGGTTGGCTATTTCGTTTTTTCCTTGCAAGCTTAAAAAAATGTAAGTTCCTGTTACTACCAGAATCATGGTAATAATTAAGATAATTCCTCCCATCGTTGGGGTTCCTTGTTTTTTTAAATGAGATTGTGGTCCGTCATCTCTTTCAATTTGTCCTATTTTTAATTTCTTTAAAATGGGAATTACTACAAATCCTACTATGATAGCTGTTATGAATGCTATTATTAACATACTTGTTTCTACTCTCATTTTATCAAACCTTTCCGCCTTATGTTTACTACTATTGCTAATTTACCTATTTACAGACTGTACGCTGTTGGGGGTTAGCAATAAAAAATAATAAATTTGATTTGCAATTCATTACATTGCATCTATAATCTCATTTACAATAATTCTTTCATCAAAAGGATGCTTTACGCCATTGATTTCTTGATATGGTTCATGTCCTTTTCCGGCTAAAACAATGATATCTCTTTTGTTTGCCATTTTGATAGCTTCCTTTATAGCTTCTGTTCTATCTACTATTACTTTGTATTTTCCTTTTGTCTTTTTCATACCTTCTTCAATTTGTTTTACGATTTCCCTTGGGTCTTCTGTTCTTGGGTTATCTGTTGTAATAAAGGTAAAGTCCGCAATTCTTCCTGAAATTTCTCCCATGATTGGTCTTTTTCCATTATCCCTGTCTCCACCACAACCAAATACAGATATAACTCTTCCTCTGGTATAGCTTTTTACAGCTTCTAATATATTTTCTAAACTTTCTGGTGAATGAGCATAGTCAATCATAATTGGTAATTCTTTTTTATTATTGATTAATTCAGATCTTCCTGGTACTCTTACTTCTACTAAAGCTTCTTTAATGACTTCTGGTAAGATTCCAAATTTTTGGGCAACACAAATAGCAGCCAAG
>CANRXN010000050.1 GCA_947643945.1 uncultured Clostridium sp. | reverse complement strand
AGCAGTATTTACAAAATACATCATATCACCAAGATGCACTTTATGTTTAGCTAAGAAATCAGAAGTACCAACATCAATTACTTTAGAGATTGGCTCAACCAATTTTTCTTTACTCAAAATAATTTCTTCTACAAAATTTCCATTTTCATAGGTCTTAACAGCAGTTACACTGTCTTTACCTAAGGAACCTTCCCTAGTTACAATCTCTTCGCTTCTTGGAAGGGTTGGATTGCTAGTATATTCGGTTATAAATTCAACTTCACGTTCTTCTGTAACTTGTTCTTTTACTCTGTCCATGTCAGAATTTTCGGAAATGATATTTTGAATATTTAAGCGATGGCGATTTAGTTCATATTCTGCAATTTCTTCCATATTTTCTTCTTTTGCATAACTTTGTGTAAAAGAAGTGTTCTTTGGAAATAATACAGCTAAACCAACAATTAGAATACCACAACCAACTATGATGTGAGACAATTTCAAATCATAGCTTTTTTGATAGGTTGAACTTGTATTAATTTCTTTATTAAAGCGAAAAGCAAAGTTTCTTTTTGCCTTTGGCACTTTTTGTTTTTTAGGACAGTGCGTAGCAGTAGGGGTGCCTGAACTTTGTGCGTTTGCTTGTATTTGTTGTAATTCTTTAAATACATCACTTAAGTTTCTGTTATCATGATTATCTAACATAACTTTTTCTCTCTTTCTTTCCTTAAAATAATACAAATTTATTATACAATAATACTTAGAACTTGTCTACAAAAATAGAGAAAAAATTGCTGGAAGTTTGTAGAAATAAAACGATGTTTTTTGAGACTTAGGTCAAAAAACATCATTTTTTCCTTGCAAAATTTCCAAAATAGTATATAATAAAGCTAGCAAAAACAAAGCGATGTTTTTTGACCTAAGTCCCAAAAAACATCCCCAAAAACACTATTAAAGAAAAGAGGTGCAACATGCAAACCATAGAAGAAAACATAGGCTATCAATTTAAAAGCAAAGAACTATTAAAACAAGCCTTAACCCACACATCCTATGCCTATGAAAACGAAACTGGAAGCAACGAAAAACTAGAATTCTTAGGAGACAGCATCTTAGAATTCATATCCAGCAAATACCTATACCAAAACTACCCACAATTAACAGAAGGAGAAATGACTAAAGTTAGAGCAACCGTCGTATGTGAAAAAAGCTTATATAAAGTAGCCCAATTGCATAATTTTAGTGATTTCTTATACCTTGGAAAATCGGAAAGAAAAATGGGAGGGCAAAACCGACCAGCCATCTTAGCAGACAGTGTAGAAGCAGTAATCGCAGCCATCTTTTTAGATGGTGGAATTGAGGAAGCCGAGAAATTCATTATAGAAAGCCTAAAAGAAGACATCGAGCAAGCAACCAAACATGTAGGAGACAAAGACTATAAAACCGTATTACAAGAAAAACTACAAGAAAATGGAGACGTAAAAATAGAATACAAAATAACCAAAGAAAAAGGACCAGACCACAACAAAAGCTTTGAAGCAGAAGTCAGTTGCAATAAAAAAGCACTAGCAAGAGGAGAAGGAAGAAGTAAAAAACAAGCCGAAATGATGGCAGCACAAAAAGCATTAGAAAATCTAAAATAAAACAAAAAAGAAACGAGGTAAAAATCTATGAAAAAACAATATATCATACCAATATTTGTACCACACTTAGGATGTCCAAATGACTGTATCTTTTGTAACCAAAAATCAATTAGTGGACAAAAAGAAAACATGACCAAAGAAAAAGCAAAAAAAATAATAGACAATTACCTAGAAAACATAAAAAAAGAAGAAGCAGAAGCAGAAATAGCATTTTATGGAGGAAGCTTTACAGCAATAGAAGAAAATAAACAAGAAGAACTATTACAAACAGCTTACCAATATATCGAAGAAGGAAAAGTAGAATCCATTCGAATTTCTACCAGACCAGATGCTATTAACAAAGAAACCTTAAAAAGACTAAAAAAATACAAAGTAAAAACCATTGAATTAGGCGTACAATCAGCCAATGACTATATCCTAAAAAGAACCAACCGAGGACATACCTTTGCTGACGTCAAAAAAGCATCTAAAATGATACGATGGAACGGCTTTAAACTAGGACATCAAATGATGGTAGGATTACCAGAAAGTACTAGAATAGACGAAATAAATACCGCAAAAGCCTTAATCAAATTAAAGCCTAAAATGGTAAGAATCTATCCAGTACTAGTAGTAAAAAACACAAAACTAGAAGAAGAATACAAACAAGGAAAATACGAACCAGTACCATTAGTACAAGCAGTAGAAACTTGTAAAGAACTAGTTCGCATGTTTGCCGACAAAAAAATAGAAGTCATTCGAGTAGGCTTGCAAAACACAGAAGAAATCGACGAACCTAAAAACCAAAACAGCGAAGTAGTAGCAGGACCATACCATCCAGCCTTTAGACAACTAGTAGAATCAGCTTTATGGTATGATGCCGTAGTTGGCAAAATCAAAAAACTAAATGTTAAAGTTAAAGAAGTAGAAGTAACCGTCAATCCAATCGATGCTAGCAACGTAATCGGTCACAAAAAAGAAAACATTACCAAACTAAAAGAAACCTATGATGTAGATTTAATCCTAAAACAAGACAAAGAAATGAAGCAAGGAAAATCAAAAATAGAAATCACAAAAACCTATAATGACTTTTTAGAAGAGTGATGTCTCAAACGTCCCCACTGGTTCCGGGTTTAAATGGGGATATTGTTGGAAATACTTGGAAAAATCAAATGTCCCCATTTAAACCCGGAACCAGTGGGGACAAAATAAATGTATAAATCACCAATATGTGGCAAATACTGCTATAAAGGTGATTTTTTTATTGTACGAATTTAAAAGCCAAAAGGAGATTAGTCATGAAAACAAAAAAAATAATAATAGAAATCGTAGGTACGATATTAGGTGCTTTCATAATAGCAATAGGAGTATCTTTGTTTTTACTGCCAAACCAACTATCATCAGGAGGAATAACGGGTGTTGCTACCATAACATATTACCTATTTAAAATCCCAATGGGAACTATGATCTTACTAATCAATGTACCATTATTTATTTTATCCATCTATAAAATAGGAAAAAGTTTTTTTATCAAATCAATGATAGGAACTGTAGCATTATCTGTCTTTATTGATTTTTTAGATAAATTACAACCCTTAACAAGCGACCGATTTTTGGCCTGTATTTATGGTGGAATTATAATAGGCTTGCGGAACCGCCATTATTTTAAAAGTAAACTCTTCAACAGGAGGAACTGACCTAATTAGTTATTTAGCTAGAGAATACCGCCCAAGCATTAGCATGAGCCGTGCCATTATCATTTTAGATATCATAATTGTAACCCTAAATGTTATCTTTTTCAAAGAAATAGAAATTGGCTTATATTCAGCCATTGCCATTTATTTAATGGGAAAAATGACAGACATTTTATTTGAAGGCATTTATTTTACGAAATTATTGCTAATCGTATCCAATAAAAACGAAGAAATTGCAAAAGAAATAGGAGATAAAATAAGGAGAGGAACTACACGGACTTTATGGAAAGGGAATGTATACCAATGAGGATAAATTGGTACTTATGTGTGCGGCTTCTAGGGGCGATATTACAAAAGTAAAAATGATAGCTAGAAAAATTGACCCGCAAAGCTTTATTGTTATTACTAATTCAAGAGAGGTGGTAGGATTGGGGTTTAAAAAGACGTAATATTATAGATTATATAAGTGATTTGAAAACTTTACTTATAAATGCGAAAAATAAACTAAAATGTAAAAATAAACATTAAAGTATCGGAAAAGCATGCTATACTATAACTGTCCTTTCGAGAGGAAATCTAGGAAAGGAGGTAAAGCATAGTGCTTTTTATAAAATACTTAAGCTATATCTATTATAGCACGGTAATACAGTATATGAAAGCATTTTTTAAAACTTTCCTATTTTTCTCTTATTCACTTATGATAATATAAAAAAGATGTCAACCAAAAAAGAAAGAAAAATATTGTAGAACATTTTCAAAAATGATATAATTTAATAGAATATAAAAAAGGAGAAACACATGAAAGAACAAAAAATAACCCTAAAAAACGTAAAATCATTTGAACCAAAAGACATCTTTGAATGTGGGCAATGCTTTCGTTGGAACAGGCAAGAAGACGAAAGTTATGAAGGAATATTTAAAGAAAATATAGTTAATATAAGAAAACAAAATCAAGACATCTTAATAGAAGGAGTAAGCCCGGGCAACTTAGCAAAAGAAATAGAAGAATACTTTGACTTAAGCCGTGACTATGAAAAAATAAAAGCTACCTTAACGAAGATAGATAAAAACATGAAAACAAGTATTCAATATGGGCAAGGAATACGCTTACTAAACCAAGACCTATGGGAAACAATACTATCTTTTATTATTTCAGCCAACAATAACATACCAAGAATAAAAGGAATTATCGAAAGACTAGCCAAACAATATGGAACCAAAATAATATGGAAAGGAAAAGATTATTATACCTTTCCAACGCCAGAGCAATTGAAAAACGTAACCATCCAAGAATATCGAAACTTAGGATTAGGCTTTCGCGATAAAAGGATTTATGAAACGACTGGAATGGTGTTAAACAAACAAATAGACCTAAACAAATTGCATCAAAATCCAAATACCTTTGAAGTAAGAGAACAATTACTATCGTTATCTGGCGTAGGACCAAAAGTAGCAGACTGTATTTTACTATTTTCTACCCTAAAAAGATTGGAGGTTTTCCCAATTGATGTGTGGGTAAGACGTGTTATGAATGACTTATACATAAAAGATAAAGATGAAAACAAAGTAAGTAAAAAACAAATCGAAAGTTTAGCAACTAATAAGTTTGGCAATTTGGCAGGTTTAGCCCAACAATATTTATTTTATTGGAGAAGAGAAAATTCATAAAAGCGATGTTTTTTTGCCCCGTCCCAAAAAACATCGCTTGCTATTTTTTAAAATTTCATATACAATATAGTCGAAAAAAACAACATAGAAGGGAACTAAAATGGGGCTAAAAATCATATATGGAAAAACAGGAAGTGGAAAAAGTGATTACTGCTTCCAAGAAATAACAAACAAGCTAGAAAAAGAAAAAAAAATATATATGATTACACCAGAGCAGTTTTCATTTACCGCTGAAAATAGGCTAATGAAAACTGCTAAAAGTCATGCCGTAATTCATGCAGAAGTAGTAACTTTAAGTAGAATGGCCTATCGTGTTTTAGGAGAAGTAGGAGGAAGCACGAAAACTCAGTTAACGAAACAAGGAAAAGCCATGTTAATCTACTCTATTTTAAATCAATACAAAAAAGAACTAAAATTCTTAGGAAAAACAGACGAAACGATTCATTTAATTATGCGGAGCAATTACAGAATTTAAAAAACACCAAGTTACAGTAGAAAACTTAAGTCAAGAAATCGAAAAAATAGAAGAAGTATACTTGAAAAACAAACTACAAGACCTAAAGCTAGTCTATGAAAAATTTCAAGAACAAATTAAGGGAAAATACATCGAAGAAGCAGACCTATTAACCATTCTTGCCAATCACATTGAAGAAACTAACCTACTTCAAGATGCTGTTATTTATTTAGACGAATTTGCAGGATTTACCAAGCAAGAATATGAAGTAATCGAAAAATTTATAGAGCTTGCTAAGCAGGTAAACATCACCATCTGTACTGACAATCTAAACCTTAACACCAATCCCGACCAAGACATCTACTATACAAGCAAAGAAACCATCGCTAAAATCTGGAACTTAGTAAACAAAAACAACCTAACAATAGAAGAACCAGTCCATTTAAGTAAGGTACATCGATTCAAAACAGAAGAGTTACAATTCTTAAGCGAAAATATGAACAACCCACAATCCACAAAATATGAAAAAAATGTGGAAAACATCGAGCTATTTTTAGCACAAAATCCCTATTTAGAAATCGAAAATGTGGCAAAAAAAATTACTAGCTTAATCAAAACCAAAAACATAAGATATAAAGACATAGCCATTATAACGAAAAACATAGAAGAATATGGAAGTCTAGTAAGAGCAATCTTTTCCAAATATGGCATCCCTGTTTTCATAGACGAAAAAAGGGAAGTAAGCCAAAATGTAATCATTCAATACGTTTTAGCCATCTTAGAAGTAATAGCTAAAAACTTTACAAATGAAGCGGTCTTTAATTATTTAAAATTAGGCTTTAGTGGAATTGAAGAAGACGAAATATTTGAACTAGAAAATTATTGTAACAAATGGGGTATTAAGCAAAACAAGTGGAAAAAAGACTTTATTTATGAAATAGAAAAAGATGATAAAAAGCCAAAAATAGAAAGATATAACGAATTAAGAAAGCAAATTATAAATCCGTTATTGGATTTAAAAGAGAAAATAAACCAAGAAAAAACCATAGAAAATACCACAAAATGTTTATATGAGTTTATGCAAGAACAAAACATCGAAGAAAAAATAACACGGAAAAATAGAGGAACTAGAAAAAGAAGGGCTAATCGATTTAGCCAATGAATACCTAGCAAGCTATAAAATTATCTTAGAATTGTTAGACGAAATGGTATTAGTATTTGGAAAGGATAAAACCACCATTGACCAATATAGCAAAATACTAAAAATAGGGCTAAAAAACAGTGAGCTAGGAAAAATTCCGGGACCACAAGACCAAGTAACCTTTGGCGATGTAGACAGGTCAAGAAGCCACAAAGTAAAAACTGTATTTATCATTGGGCTAAACGATGGAAGCTTTCCAAGTGTCAACAAAGAAGAGGGCTTTTTAGACGACGCAGATAGAGAACTACTAAAACAAGATGGAATCGAGCTTGCCAAAGGGACATTAGATAAGCTATATGAAGACAATTTTAATATCTATAAATCCTTCACAACAGCAGAAGACAGCATCTATCTATCCTACACCTCAGGGGACAAAGAAGGAAAAGCACTAAGACCATCCCTATTAATCCATAAAATAAAGAAAAAATACCCAAAACTACAAGAAAAAAGTGACATGCTATCAAAACAATATGAAATAGGAAATGAAGCAGTAACCTATGAGCAACTATTAGAAAACATAGCAAAACTAAAAGATAACCAGAAAATAGAAAACATTTGGTATAGCATTTATCA
>CANRXN010000049.1 GCA_947643945.1 uncultured Clostridium sp. | reverse complement strand
GAAGATACTTCTTATTTAGCAAAAGGCGGAAAAGCAACTAAAGTTTCTAAGAAATACAAAGATAGTATTGATGAATTTATGGGAGCTTAGTTGAAAAATGGAAAAGAAAGATAGAGAAGAATTTAAAAAATCTTTAAAAGTAATACAAGGCGGAAAATTGAGTAAAAAACAGACAAGAATAAATGTTACAAAACAATTTGAAGAGCTAAAAGCGGAATTATTAAAAGTAAAGGATTATCGATATTCTAAAATAGAAGAAGTGAAAAAATCAATTCTTTTATATGAAGAACAATATGGTCTTTATTTAGAAAATATAGGACAAAACGATATGGAGACATGGGATAAAATGAACGAAAATATCAGCAAATTGTTGATAACTGTAAAAGAAGCTCAAATTATGCAGAAAGAAGAAAAAAAACAAAAAAGAAAAAAGTTAGGCTTTGAAATAGTAGATTAATTTGAGAAACTAGAAATTATCTGGAAAACACCAGGAAAATAAATGGTAAAGGAGAGAAATAAAAAATGGGAATGAAACACTTTAAACCCTACACACCATCTAGAAGAAACATGACAGTTTCAGACTTTGGAGAAATCACAAAGAAAACTCCTGAAAAATCTTTATTAGCAAAGAAAAAGAAAAATGCAGGAAGAAACTCTTATGGAAGAATCACAGTAAGACACCAAGGTGGTGGAAACAGACAAAAATATAGAATTGTAGATTTTAAAAGAAGAAAAGACGATATGGAAGCTACTGTAATAGGAATTGAATATGATCCAAACCGTAGTGCCAACATCGCATTAATCCAATATAAAGATGGAGAAAAAGCTTACATCTTAGCACCACAAGGATTAAAAGATGGAGATAAAGTAATCTCTGGAGAAACAGCAGACATTAAACCAGGAAACTGTATGCCAATAAATAGCATTCCAGTAGGTACCTTAATTCATAACATCGAATTAAATCCAAAACAAGGTGGAAAATTAGTAAAAGCTGCTGGACAATCAGCACAATTAATGGCAAAAGAAGGAAAATATGCCCATGTAAGACTTCCATCAGGAGAAATGAGATTAATTTTAGCAACTTGTAGAGCAACTATCGGCGTAATTGGAAACAGCGACCACGAAAACGTTAAAATTGGTAAAGCTGGTAGAAAAAGACATATGGGAATTAGACCAACTGTTAGAGGTTCTGTTATGAACCCAGTAGATCACCCTCATGGTGGTGGTGAAGGTAGAGCACCAGTAGGACACGCTGGACCAATGACACCTTGGGGCAAACCAGCACTTGGTTACAAAACAAGAAACAAAAAGAAACAATCTAATAAATTTATTGTTAAGAGAAGAAAGTAAGAAGGGAGGACATTTAAGATATGTCAAGATCAAGCAAGAAAAAGCCATTTATAGCACCTGAACTATTAAAAAGAGTAGAAGCTATGAATGAATCTGGAAATAAAGAAGTATTAAAGACATGGTCTAGAGCTTCAACCATATATCCACAAATGGTTGGTCATACAATTGCTGTACATGATGGAAGAAAACATGTTCCAATCTATATAGCAGAAGAAATGATTGGTCATAAATTAGGTGAATTTGCTCCTACAAGAACCTTCAAAGGTCATGCAGGAGATAAGAAAACAAAAAAATAAATTTTTGTTAAGGAGGTAAGAAACGTGCAAGAGCAAGAAACAGTAATGATAAATGAAGCCAAAGCAACGCTTAAATATGCAAGAATTTCCGCTAGAAAAGTAAAAATCGTAGCAGACTTAATTAGAGGAAAAGATGTAGACGAAGCTTTAGCTATCGTAAAATTCACACCAAAAGCATCATCAGAGATAATCGAAAAATTATTAAAATCAGCAATGGCAAATGCTGAAAATAATCATGATATGAAACATGAAAACTTATATGTTGCTGAAATCTATGCAAACCAAGGACCAACATTAAAAAGAATTAGACCTGCCGCAAAAGGTTCAGCAGTAAGAATTAGAAAAAGAACAAGTCACATTACAATAGTTTTAAAAGAAAAGGAGGCATAAACTAGCATGGGACAAAAAGTACATCCAACAGGAGTAAGAGTTGGAATCATAAAAGACTGGAACTCTAAATGGTATGCAGATTCTAAAAACTTTGCAGATTATTTAGTAGAAGACCAAAAAATCCGTAAATTTTTAAAGAAAAAATTATATCTTGCTGGAATTTCTAAAATTGAAATAGAAAGAACCGCAAAAGCAATCAAAGTTAATTTACACACAGCAAAACCAGGAATTGTTATTGGAAAAGGTGGAGCAGGTGTAGAAACCGTAAAAGCAGAACTTACCAAATTAATTGGAAAAGAAGCTAATTTAAACATTGTAGAAGTTAAAAATGTTGATACTGACGCACAATTAGTAGCAGAAAATATCGCAGGACAACTAGAAAGAAGAATTTCATTTAGAAGAGCAATGAAACAATGTATGCAAAAATCTATCAAAGCAGGTGCATTAGGAATTAAAACTGCTGTATCTGGAAGACTAGGTGGAGCAGACATGGCAAGAACTGAGTTCTATAAAGAAGGAAATATTCCATTACAAACTTTAAGAGCAGACATTGATTATGGATTTGCAGAAGCAGATACCACTTATGGAAAAATCGGTGTAAAAGTTTGGATTTATAAAGGAGAAGTTCTTCCAGAAAGACACATGGAAGGAGGAGACAAATAATGCCATTAATGCCAAAAAGAACAAAACATAGAAAAGTACAAAAAGGTAGAATGAGAGGAAAAGCAACAAGAGGAAATAAAGTTACTGATGGTGAATTCGGAATTCAAGCAGTAACAGGAGCTTTAATTACAGGAAACCAAATTGAAGCAGCCAGAATTGCTATGACTCGTTATATGAAAAGAGGTGGAAAAGTTTGGATTAAAATCTTTCCAGACAAACCAATTACAGCAAAACCTATTGGAACCCGTATGGGTAAAGGTAAAGGTGCACCTGAATATTGGGTAGCAGTAGTAAAACCAGGAAGAGTAATGTTTGAAATTGCTGGTGTACCAGAAGAAACTGCAAGAGAAGCCTTAAGACTTGCTATGAACAAACTACCTAACAAAACAAAATTTGTAGCAAGAGAAGTAGAAAAGGTAGGTGAAAATGATGAAGATAAATAAAATAAGAGAAATGTCTTCACCAGACTTAGAAAAAGAATTAGGTGAACTAAAAACAGAATTGTTCAAATTAAAATTTAGTTTAGCTACCAACGGATTAGACAATCCTATGAAAATAAAAGAAGTAAAAAAAGATATCGCTAAAATAAATACCGTTTTGACAGAAAGAAAAATTGCTAGCAAGAAAGGAGAAAACTAAATGGAGGAAAGAAATCTTCGTAAAATCATGATTGGCACAGTTACCTCTAATAAAATGGATAAAACAGTTGTTGTAGCTGTTGAAACTAGTGTTAGTCATAAAGTATATGGCAAAACAGTAAAAAGAACTTATAAATTAAAAGCACATGACGAAGAAAATGTTTGCCAAATTGGTGATAAAGTTAAAGTAATGGAAACAAGACCACTTTCTAAGGATAAAAGATGGAGAGTAGTGGAAGTTGTAGAAAAAGCAGATATAAAATAGAAAGGAGAAACCTATCATGATACAACAACAATCAAGATTAAAAGTAGCAGACAACACAGGTGCAAAAGAAATTATGTGTATTAGATGTTTAGGTGGTTCATACAGAAAAACCTCTAACATAGGAGATATCATAGTTGCTTCTGTTAAATCAGCAACACCAGGTGGCGTTGTTAAAAAATGTGATGTTGTAAAAGCTGTTATTGTAAGATCTAAAAGCGGTTTAAGAAGAGCAGATGGTTCTTACGTAAAATTTGACGAAAACGCAGCTGTTATAATCAAAGAAGACGGAACCCCAAGAGGAACTCGTATTTTTGGTCCAGTTGCAAGGGAGTTAAGAGAAAAAGATTATATGAAGATTTTGTCATTAGCTCCAGAAGTTCTATAAAACAAATTATAATCAGCATCTTGCACATTTTCATTGAATGAACCAAACTTCGACGTACAAGAGTACGCCTTCAGCTTGATTAATTCAATAAAAATGCACAATATACTAATTCTAATTCGTTTTGCATTAGTAAGAAGAAAGAACAAAAATAAAAACTAAGAAAAGGAGGAAATTCCTAAAATGAGAATCAAAAAAGGAGACAACGTTCAAGTTTTATCTGGAAATGATAAAGGTAAAACAGGAGAAGTATTAGAAGTTAATCCAAAAACTGATAAAATTATTGTAAAAGATGTTAATATTAGAAAAAAACATGTAAAGGCTAGAAAACAAGGAGAAGAAAGCGGAATTTTATCAGTAGAATGTGCTATTCCAAGTTCAAAAGTAAATGTAGTATGCTCAAAATGTGGGAAAGCTACAAAAGTTGGATATAGTATAGAAAAAGACCAAAAAGTACGCATATGTAAAAAATGCGGTGCAAAATTAAAATAGGAAAAGAAAGGAGGACTAATACAAAATGGAAAAGTTGAAAGAACAATATGAAAAAGAAGTAGTTCCAGCATTAATGAAAAAATTTGAATATAAATCAATTATGCAAGTTCCAAAACTTGATAAAATAGTAATTAACATAGGATTAGGAGATTTAAAAGAAAATCCTAAAGCTTTAGAAAATGCCATGAATGATTTAATGCAAATAACCGGTCAAAAACCAGTTATTACAAAAGCAAAAAAATCAATTGCAGCATTTAAACTAAGAGAAGGTGTAAACATTGGATGCAAAGTAACCTTAAGAGCAGACAAAATGTATGACTTTGCGTACAAATTATTTAATGTAGCACTTCCAAGAGTAAGAGATTTTAGAGGAGTATCCGCTAATTCTTTTGATGGTAGAGGAAATTACTCTATGGGTATCAAAGAACAATTAATATTCCCTGAAATCGAATATGATAAAGTAGATAAATTAAGAGGTATGGATATTATATTTGTAACAACTGCCAAAACAGATGAAGAGTCTAAAGCATTGTTAGAAGCATTAGGTATGCCGTTTAAAAATTAATTTTTAGGGACCAAGTAGTCAAGGAAAGGAGTAATAATACTATGGCTAAAAAGTCAATGAAAATAAAACAAGCAAGACCACAAAAATATAGTACAAGAGAATATAATAGATGTAAATTATGTGGAAGACCTCATAGCTATATTAGAAAATATGGTATTTGCCGTGTTTGTTTTAGAGAGTTAGCTCATAAAGGAGAGATTCCAGGAGTTAAGAAGGCTAGCTGGTAAAATTCAAATGAAATTCAGCATCTTGCACATTTTCGATATTGATTTCAAACCTCGATGTACCAACCGTACACCTTCGGCTTGCAATCAACTCAAAAATGTACAATATACCAAATTTCATTTGAACTTAAGAGTTTAAAATAATAACCTTAAAAAAACAAGAAAAGGAGGTAAGTAATTAATGAACATTACAGATCCAATAGCAGATATGTTAACAAGAATTAGAAATGCAAATAGTTCAAAACATAAAACAGTTGATATTCCAGCTTCAAACATGAAACTAGGAATTGCTGAAATCTTATTTAAAGAAGGATATATCAAATCTTTTGAAGAAATTAAAGACGATACACAAGGAATTATCAGAGTTACTTTAAAATATGACGAAAAAGGAACCAGAGTAATTGATGGTTTAAAAAGAATTAGTAAACCAGGTTTAAGAGTGTATGCTTCAAAAGAAGAATTACCAAAAGTACTAAATGGATTAGGAATTGCTATTATTTCTACATCAAAAGGATTAAAAACAGATAAAGAAGCAAGAGAATTAGGCGTTGGTGGAGAAGTTTTAGCTTATATTTGGTAAAAAAATCTAAGCATTAAAAAGGAGGGAAAATGTAACAATGTCAAGAATAGGAAATAAACCGATTACCGTACCAGCAGAAGTACAAGTAAAAATTGATGGACAAAATATTACGGTAACAGGACCAAAAGGTACATTAGAAAGAGAAATACATAAAAATATTTCTGTTAAAATGGAAGAAAACACAATTACCGTAGAAAGAATAAATGACGAACCAGCTAACAGAAGTTTACATGGCTTAACAAGAACATTAATTAACAACATGATTGTTGGTGTAACAACTGCTTATAGTAGAGAATTACAAATTAATGGTGTTGGATACAGAGTAGCAAAACAAGGAAATAATTTAAATTTAACCTTAGGTTACTCACACCCAGTTATTTTTGAAGCACCAGAAGGAATTACTTTTGACGTTCCAAATCCAAATACGATTATTGTAAATGGTATTGATAAGGAATTGGTTGGTCAAACAGCAGCTGTTATTAGAATGAAAAGACCACCAGAAGTGTATAGAGGTAAAGGTATTAAGTATGCTGAGGAGGTTATTAGACGTAAGGAAGGTAAGACTGGTAAATAAAAGAATTCAAATGAAAATTAACATCTTGCACATTTTCGATATTGATTTCAAACCTCGATGTACCATCGTACACCTTCGGCTTGCAATCAATCTCAAAAATGCACAATATATCAATTTTGATTTGAATTCCTACAAAATGAAAATTAACATCTTGTTTATAGATAAAATGAAGAAATAAGATCTGAATTTTAGGAAAGGAGAAGAAATAGAAAAATGGTTAAAAAGACAGATAGAAAAATGGAAAGAACCAGAAGACACGTTCGTGTTAGAAGAAAAGTATCTGGAACAGCCGATAGACCAAGATTATGTGTATATAGAAGTAACACTAATTTGTATGTACAAATTATCGACGATGTTGCAGCAAATACATTAGTTGCGGCTTCAACATTAGATAAAGAAATAAAAACCAAACATGCTAATAAAGAAGCAGCTAAAGAATTAGGAACCTTAATTGCTAAAAAAGCAGCTGATAAAAAAATCGAAACCGTAGTTTTTGATCGTGGTGGATATATCTATCATGGTGTGGTAAAAGAATTAGCAGAGGCAGCAAGAGAAGGCGGTTTGAAGTTTTAAAATAAAAATAAATAAAGGGTAAACACTAATTTTTAGAAGGTAGGGACATCTTGTCCTTAAAGGAATCCACTAAAAAAGATGTGTCCCCTGACATTAGAAAAAAGGAGGATTAACAAAACCCTATGGAAGAAAAAAATGAATTAAAAGAAAAAGTTGTTGCTATTAATAGAGTTGCTAAAGTTGTTAAAGGTGGTAGAACTTTTAGATTTAGTGCTGTAGTAGTAGTAGGAGACGAAAAAGGTCATGTAGGTGTTGGAAATGGTAAAGCTTCAGAAGTTCCAGACGCTATCAAAAAAGCAATCCA
>CANRXN010000048.1 GCA_947643945.1 uncultured Clostridium sp. | reverse complement strand
AAATAAGCGGTATGGATCAAATTGAATCATTAGATTTACCAAAAGAAGCAAAAAGAGAAATTCGAAACTATTTTTCATTGGTTAGAAACAATTAATCTAAAGTTTATTCTATCGGTGGCAGTGCCTTAATGGTTCTGCTACCATCTTTATACTTCATGGATAAAATATAAAGATATGGAAAAAAACAGGTTATTTTCCTCCCAAAGGAAGCATAAAATAAAAAAGAGCTTTACCTTAAGGAGGAATTTTTATGTTTTTCGTATTCAACAAACAAAAAATATATACCTACCTGGTATCCATCGTAACCGTAGTACTACTATTTTGTGTAGCAGGAGGAATAGGAAACAAAAGCACTGGAACCAACACCGTAAACACCATACAAACTGCAAGCCAAGCAAACAAACTGCTTCCTATTTACAACGTCCAAACCGAAGAAAAAAAAGTATCCTTCACCATGAACTGCGCATGGAATGCAGATGACATTGACAGCATTTTAAAAACCTTAGAAGATAACAACGTAAAAATAACATTTTTCATGGTAGGAGACTGGATTGAAAAATACCCTGAAGCCACAAAAAAAATACACGAAGCAGGGCATGAAATAGCAAGCCACAGTGATACACATCCCCATGTAAACAACCTAAGCTATGAAAAAAACATAGAAGAAATCGAAAAAAGCAACGACAAAATCGAAAAAGCCACTGGAAAAAGAACCAAAATCTATCGAGCACCTTATGGAGAATACAATGACACCGTAATCAAAGCTGCACAAGATAAGGGCTATCACACCATACAATGGTCATTAGATACACTCGACTACACTGGCTTAACCCGGAGAAGAAATGTGGAAACGACTAGAAAGCAAAATAAAACCAGGAGACATCATATTAAGTCACAACGGAACCAAGCATACAGCCGATAGTTTAGATATGTTACTAAAAAATATCAAACAAAAAGGATTAGAAGTAGTAAAGGTAAGTGATTTAATCTATTTAGAAAACTACAACATAAATAACAATGGTACCCAAATTAAAAAGTAAAGAAAAATTTTTTTAGTATAGTATATTTTTACCAAAAAAGGAAATAATAGTTCTATAAAATAAAAGTAATAGGGGATAGAAAATGTCATTTATTGGTGTGTTTGCAAATAAAAAATGTTTTGAAACTATACAAAAACAAATTACAAAAAAAATAAAAGAACCAAATCTACAACTAGTACAAATCAATTTAAAAAGCATAGAAAATATAAAAAATATCAAATTTGAAACAATCATAATAGAAGAAAGTTTAGAAAAATTTAAAAATCACAAAGAAGTACTAAAAAAAATTTTAGAAAACACACAGTACCTAATTATCAATACAGACAAAAATCAAGAAGAAGAAAAACAGAAAGCTAAAGCAACAATAATAACCTATGGACTAAACCAAAAAGCAAATGTTACCGTATCTAGTATAACAGAAACCGATATTTTAGCCTATTTACAGCAATCTTTCCAAAATAAAGAGGGAGAAAGAATAGAAATTGAAGAAAAAAGAATCAAAAGAAAACTAGAAAAGGGAAGATTAACAACCTATGAAATATTGATTATTTATACACTTTTCAAACTTTACCAAAAAAGCATAATGGAGGAAATATAGGAAAAATTCAACTTTTTTGAAGAAAATTAACTTTTTATGTAGACAAATCCAAAAAAATGGTGTATAATAATAACTGTAATATAAAATCGTAAGGAAAAAAGTACAAGAGCAAAATCCTAAAACAGCTGATTTTGCAAGAGCCTGAAAAGATTAAAATAGGGAGGAAAAGAAATTGGATACTAATTATTTAGAAAACAACTACTTAACACTAGTTGGAAAAGTTACAGGAGAAAAAGAATTCAGTCATGAAATTTATGGAGAAAGATTTTACATCTTCAAACTAGGAATTCCACGTTTAAGTGGAAACCAAGACATCATACCAATCACCATATCTGAAAGATTAATAGGAGAAGACACCTTAAGGGAAGGAAAAAAATTATTAGTAAAAGGGCAATTTAGATCTTACAACAGCTATGAAAATGAAAAGAACAGACTAATTCTAACCGTATTTGCCAAAGACATCATGGAAGTAGAAGAAAAAGAGGAAGAAGAAGAAAACGAAATGGTAAAAAAAGATACCATAACCAACGAAGTGGTATTAATTGGTTACATCTGTAAACCCCCAATCTATCGTCAAACACCATTTGGAAGAGAAATAGCAGACATATTATTAGCGGTAAACCGAGCTTACAACAAATCAGATTATATTCCATGTATCGCATGGGGAAGAACGGCAAGATTCTGTCAAAACTTAGAAGTAGGGTCACAAGTTAAAGTAGTAGGAAGAGTTCAATCAAGAACCTATGAAAAGAAATATGAAGACGGAACCGTTCAAACAAGAGTAGCTTACGAAGTTTCTGTAGGAAGCTTAGAGGTAATCGAAGAAAAAAATAAAAAACAAGAAGAAGACCAAAAAGAAGAAATAGAAAACCAAGAAGCTGTATAAAAGGGATTGTATAAATAATAAAATAAATGACAAAAAGTTTTAAAAGACTAGTCTTTTGAAACTTTTTTTGATATAATCTAGAAAAACAAAACGAGGAGAAGATAAGTTATGGAAAAGCAAGAACCAAAACATAAAAAAATAAGTGTAAGTTTAAAATTTACTATGCTAGCGGTTATTCTAATTGCTATTTTTTGTGTAGCACTAACGCCAAGAACCTTTCAAAACGACACCTATTATACCATCAAAATAGGAGAACACATTCTAAACAATGGACTAGATGGACAAGATCCTTTTTCTTGGCATCAAGATTTAGCCTATACCTATCCACATTGGGCCTATGATGTAATTACCTATTTAATTTATCATGTGGGAGGTTTTACCGGAATTTATATAGTAACTTGTTTATTAACGATTCTATTAGGTTTATCCATTTATTTTGTAAACAGTAAGCTTACCAAAAACCAAGTCATTTCCTTTCTAGTCACAATAGGAGTTATGTATGTTATGAAAGGATATATCGCAGCAAGAGCCCAACTAGTAACTTTTATCCTATTTATTTTAACACTATATTTGATTGAAAAATTTGTTGAAACGAAAAAGAAACGCTATGGAGCGGGATTAATCATTATCCCTATTGCTATTGCTAACTTACACTGCGCGGTATTTCCTTTTTACTTCGTTTTATACTTGCCATATATAGCAGAATACTTGTTAGCCTTACTAGGAGAAACCATTATCTACCGAAAAATAGATACTTTACTAATTAAAATCAAAATAAAACAATATAGCAAAAAAGAAGGCTGTCAAGAAAAAGTAGAAGCCTTAAAGAAAAAGCAAAAAGAACTAGAAGAAAAGATAGACCAAATTAAGATAAAAAGAAGTAAAGAACTGCAAAATCCTTACAAAATAAAAATAAACAAAAAACCAAATGTAAAATGGCTAATCCTAATCATGATAATTTGTTTATTAACGGGATTTTTAACTCCACTTGGGACAACTCCATACACCTATTTAGCAAAAACCATGCAAGGAAACACCACCCAAAATATCAACGAGCATTTACCAATGACACTAGCTAGTGACAATGATGCTTTATGTATGTTAATTTTATTTTTAGCAATTTTAATTTTCACAAAAGCAAAAATCAGGTTAGCAGACCTATTTATGCTAGGAGGCTTGTGCTATTTAATGATAGATTCTAGAAGACAAATTACTATGTTTGCCCTTCTATGCTCTGTTATTTTTACCAGATTTATTATACAATTATTACAAATGTACACCAAACAAGACGATAAACAACTATTAAAAAAAGCAACCAGTTGGATAGGTATGTTAGTAATAACAATAGCCATGGTGGCAATTAGTTATCATTTTGGAAAAGACAAATTAAAAGAAAACTATATTGACGAAAGTACTTATCCTGTAAAGGCAGCAGACTTTATTTTAGAAAATATTGATTTACAAACAGCCAAATTTTACAATGAATATAACTATGGAAGTTATCTATTGTTTAGAGGAATACCAGTATTTATTGACTCAAGAGCCGATTTATATGCCCCAGAGTTTAGTGGAAAAGAAGAGGATATCTTTATGGATTTTATTGACACCTCTAGTATTGGAAAGTTTTATGGCGATATTTTCAAAAAATATGGCATGACCCATGTTATTTGCTATAAAAATTCAAAAGTGAATATGATAATTACCAAAACGCAAAAAGAAAAATACCAAGAATTATATAAAGACGACCATTTTGTGATATATGAAATTAAAAAATAAGAGTATTTTTTAGAAGGAAGAAGGATAACAAATGGAAAAAGAGGAAGAAAAAACGATGGTTAAAAAGACGAAAAAACTAACCAAAGAAGTTTGGTGTTTGTTAGGAATTATTGCCGTTATTATTTTAATGGATCAAGCTTTCAAAATTTGGATACAAAAATCAGGAAACCAAGCAATTATTCCTGGCATTTTGGAATTTAATTTAAATCAAAATACAAGTGCGGCCTATGGAATTGGATCGAATTCTAAATTTATGTATGTAGCTACCAATGTGGTGATTTTAGGCGTGATTTTTAAGTTCTTGACAGCACAAAATGAGTTTGTAGATACAAAACTAAAGGTTTTTTTAAGTTTTATTTTAGCAGGAGGAGCCTCTAATGTAGTGGATAAAGTAATAAGAGGTTATGTGACAGAATTTATTGATTTTGGACATCATTTTCCAGTGTTTAATATAGCAGATTTTTTTGTTGTAATTGGATGGGTTGCAATTGCAGCAATTTTTGCAAATTTTACCGTAAAAGAGTGGAGAAGTAAAAAAGAAGGAAATGATTTGAAAGATAATGATAAAGAAGAAGGGACGAAGTGAGTTTTGGAGACTTTTTTAGTAAAAAAAGAAGAAGCAGGAAATAGAATTGATAGTTATGTCAGTCAGAAAAAAGAAGAGTTATCTAGAGTAGCAGTGCAAAGATTAATAGAAAATGAAAAGCTTTTCGTAAATGGGAAAAAGACAAAGCCATCG
Source organism: uncultured Clostridium sp. (assembly GCA_947643945.1). Lineage (GTDB taxonomy): Bacteria > Bacillota > Clostridia > TANB77 > CAG-508 > CAG-269. The sequence goes on along the minus strand of CANRXN010000048.1, from coordinate 2,334 downwards.
TATAAAGTGCAAGAAAATGATAAAATAACCGTAGAAGAAGAAAAGCCAAAAGAAATTGAACTAAAAGCACAAAACATTCCACTAGAAATTATCTACGAAGATAGTGACATGATTGTAGTTAATAAGCCAAAAGGAATGGTAGTACATCCAGCAGTAGGGAACTTAGAGGGAACTTTGGTAAATGCTATTATGGCAATTTGTAAAGATTCATTATCAGGCATTGGTGGAGAAATAAGACCAGGGATTGTCCATAGAATTGACAAAGATACCTCAGGAATTTTAATGGTTGCAAAAAACGATAAAGCACACATAGCTTTAAGTGAGCAAATCAAAAACCATGAAGTAAAAAAGACGTATATTGCTTTAGTAAGAGGGATTGTAAAAGAAAACGAAGCAACCATCAAAATGCCAATAGGAAGAAGCACCAAAGACAGAAAGAAAATGGCAGTTGTAAAGAACGGAAAAGAAGCAATTACCCATTTTAAAGTAATAGAAAGATTTCCTAAACATAATGACACTTTATTAGAAGTAAAAATAGAAACAGGAAGAACCCATCAAATTAGGGTACATTTATCACAAATTGGATACCCTATCATTGGAGACACTACTTATTCAAATGGCAAAAATGAGTGGGGGATTGTTCGGTCAATGCTTGCATGCAAAAAGTTTATGCTTTAAGCATCCCACTACAAATGAGGAGATGTTTTTGGAGGCAGAATTGCCAGAGTATTTTAAAAAATTGTTAGAGGAGGGATTGGAGGGACGTTCCTTTAAATCCCTCTTTTAGGGATTCGGGGGACAGTCGTTTAAAATAATGAAAAAGAAAGGACTTACCTAGTTTTCAGTAAGAGAAGAATTGTTTAAAATAAAAATGGAAAGAGGTAAAATCAATGGAAATAATAAGTCAAGAAGAAAGTACAGAATTGATAAAAGATAAAAATATTCAATCAGTTAATGAAAAATATTTACAACCTGTTTTAGAAGTATTAGATAGGAAAAACATACAAGGAGTAAGACTTATAAGGAAAGATAATAAAATAATGTTAATATTAGACAAGCAAAAATTAAGTAGCACCAATAGCGACATTATAAATGCAATGAGTGTAGGATATCCTAACATGATAGTAGGAATTAATGATATTGGACATCCATTTGATTATGCACAATTATATGAAACGGAAGGAGAAAAAAGACCAAATAGAAAAGTAAGACCATGTGATGTTTATGAATTTTCAATGGGACAAGCTAATAGAGCTTATCAATATTATAGTCAGTATCAATTTGCAGGAATAGAAATAAAGAACTAGAGAGAAAACCAATAATAGTAATGGTAACCCAAGATAGATTATTAAAAAATGTGTATCAGTATGTTGAAAGTAAAAAGCAAGAAGAAAGTAATATAAGAAAGATACCTGAAAAACAAGAAGTGCTAGAAGAAATGAAAGATTTATTCCAAGGAGAAGTAAGATAATAGCTAGTTTGGCTATAGGAGTGACTATAAGAAGTTGCGAAATTAGAATCAAACATCTGGACTAAAAAACAAAGCGATGTTTTTTGACCCCGTCCCAAAAAACACCAAAAAACATCGCTGATGGAGGAAATGAATTTGGAAGAAGAAAGATTACAAAAATATTTGGCAAATGCAGGCATTTGCTCAAGAAGGAAAGCAGAAGAGTTGATTTTACAAGGAAAGATAAGGGTAAATGGAAAAATAGTAACTGAGCTGGGAACAAAGGTAAATCCTTTAAAAGATAAGGTGGAATATGAAGGGAAAGTGGTAGAAAAACAAGAAGAAAAGGTGTATATTTTACTGAATAAACCAATTGGCTATGTAACTACAGCAAAAGAACAGTTTGATAGAGATTCTGTACTAGATTTGGTTAAGGTAAAGAAAAGAATTGTTCCAGTAGGAAGGCTTGATATGTATACTTCTGGGGCTTTACTATTGACCAATGATGGAGATTTTGTGTACCAAGTAACACATCCAAAACATGAAATAGAAAAAACATATACAGTAACAATAAAAGGAAAGATTCAAAAAGAAGCGGTAGAGAAGTTACGACAGGGAGTAGCAATAGAGGACTATGTAACAAGACCTGCCAAGGTTAAGATTTTAAAAATAGACGAAGAAAAAAATCAGTCTAGGTTAGAAATCATGATACATGAAGGAAAGAATAGGCAGGTTCGAAAAATGTGTGAAGTGGTTGGATATAAAGTATTAGCACTACATAGAAGTAAGATTGCAGGGATTTCGGTAAAGGATTTACCAATAGGACAATGGCGATACCTAACGAAAGACGAGATGAAAAAGTTGTAAAATATATTAAAAAAGCT
>CANRXN010000047.1 GCA_947643945.1 uncultured Clostridium sp. | reverse complement strand
CGACAAAATCAAAAAAATAGGAGATAAAATCGAAGAAACAGCAGACAAAACAATTGACTGTACTAATTTAAATATTATACCTGGAATGATTGATATGCACTGCCACTTAAGAGAACCTGGCTTTGAGCATAAAGAAACAATCGAAACAGGTAGCAAAAGCGCCGTTTGTGGTGGTTTTACTACAATTTGTCCTATGCCAAATACAAAACCAACACCAGATAGCGCTATTGTTTTGCAAAAAATCATAGAAGAAGCCAAACGAGTAAATCTATGTAATGTTTTACCATATGCCTCTGTATCCAAAGGAGAAAAGGGAGAAGAACTAGTAAATTTTGAAGAACTAAAGAAAGCAGGAGCTATTGCCTTTTCAGACGATGGAATGCCAGTGGTAAACAGCAAAATAATGAGAGAAGCAATCATAAAAGCAGATAAACTAGGAACCTTTGTTGCCTCACATTGTGAAGAAAAGACAGTTGCAGCTGGTGCTATTAACGCTGGAAAAATAGCAGAACAATTAGGCGTAGATGGTGTATTACCAGAAGCAGAAGAAATCATGGCAGCAAGAGAAATCGTAATTTCAGAAACAAATGATGTAAGAGCACATATTTGTCACATCAGTACAAAAACAACAAAAAACATGGTAAGAGATGCCAAAAAAAGAGGCGTTAAAATTTCATGCGAAACCTGTCCTCACTACTTTACATTTACAGTAGACGAAGTGATAAAATCAGGCGTAAATGCAAAAATGAATCCACCACTAAGAGAAGAAAAAGATAGAAAAGCCATCATAGAAGGTCTAAAAGAAGGAACTATCGATGCCATCATAACAGACCATGCCCCACATGCAGAAGACGAGAAAAACAAAGGGCTAGCCACAGCTCCAAACGGTATCATCGGATTTGAAACAGCTCTACCAGCAGAAATCATGAATTTAGTTGATACTGGAGACCTAACCTATTTAGACTTAGTAAAACTAACTTCTTATAATCCAGCCAAATTACTACACATCGATAGAGGAACCATAGAAGAAGGAAAAGTAGCAGACATCACCATCTTTGATCCAAACGAAACGTATACTTATACAAAAGATATGATTGTATCAAAATCCCAAAATAGTCCATTTATTGGAAAAGAATTAAAAGGAAGAGTGCAATATACCATTGTAAATGGAAAGGTGGTTTATCAAAAAGGGATTTAGGGGACGTTCCTTAAAATCCCTGTTTTATGGAGAGGAGAAGAAAAATGAAAATACTAGCAATAGGAGATATTGTAGGAGAAAGAGCTGTAGAAAAACTAGCCATACACTTACCAAAAATAATAGAAGAAAATACGATAGACTTTACCATAGCAAATGGCGAAAATTCCGCCAATGGGAATGGCTTAACAAAAGAATTATTTGACAAAATCATAACAGCAGGTGTAGATGTTGTAACAATGGGAAACCACACTTGGGGAAACAAAGAAATTTATGATTTTATCGAAGACAAAAAAATTATAAGACCTGCTAATATCACAAAAGGAATGCCAGGAAATGGCTATACCATTATTAACAAAGGAAACACTAAAATATTAGTCATTAATTTGATTGGTAGAAGAATGATGGAAGGTGTTTACTATTCTAATAATCCATTTACAACTGTTACAGAGATTTTAGAAGAAGTAAAAGAGGATATAAACATTATAATGGTAGACTTTCATGCACAATCTACTGGTGAAAAATTTAACATGGGATATTTCTTAGATGGTAAGGTAAGTGCTGTTTATGGAACCCATACGCATGTACAAACAGCCGACGAAATCATTATGCCAAAGGGTACAGCCTTTATCACTGACATTGGTATGACAGGTGCTTGCCTTTCTGATCTTGGATGTGATGTAGAAAATTCAATCAAAAGATATCTTGAAGATAAGCCAGTAAAAGACATCATGTCAACAAATGAAATTATGATAAATGCATGCATCTTTGACATTGACGAAGTTACAGGAAAGGCAACAGCAGCAAAGAGACTTCATATTGACTAGAAAAATAGAAAGGAAAAACTTAAAACATGAAAAATTTATTGATATGGTACCCTAAATGTTCGACTTGCAAAAAAGCAAAAAAATTTTTAGAAGAAAATAGAATTCCTTTTGAAGAAAGACACATAGTAGAAGAAGTACCAACCAAAGAAGAATTAAAAACATGGATTGAACAAAGTAACCTAAAAACCAAAAACTTCTTTAATACAAGTGGTTTAGTTTACAAAGAACTAAACTTAAAAGAAAAATTACCATCTATGACAAAAGAAGAAAAACTAGAATTATTAGCTTCTAATGGCATGCTAATTAAAAGACCACTTTTTATAAGTGATAACAAAATTTTAGTAGGATTTAAAGAAAAAGAATGGAGAGAAATGATATGAAAGCAATTGATAAATTAATTGAAAAAATCAAAGAAACCAACAATCCAAGCCTAATGGGGTTAGACCCAAGATATGAAATGCTACCAACCTGTGTCACCAATAAATATGAGCAAAACTTAGAAGGAGTAGCAAAGGCAATCATAGAATACAACAAAGCTTTAATAGATAGCACCTATGACATTATCCCAGCTATCAAACCACAAATTGCTTTTTATGAAATGTTTGGTATTCCAGGAATGGAAGCATTTAAAGAAACTTGTCATTATGCCAAAGAAAAAGGAATGGTGGTTATTGCAGATATTAAAAGAGGAGATATCGGCTCAACCGCAACAGGCTATTCCAATGCTTTTTTAGGAAAAACACCAATAGGAACAATCGAAGAAGCAATTTTTGATGTAGACTTTATCACTGTAAATCCATATATGGGAACGGATTGCGTAAAACCATTTATCGAAGATTGTAAAAAATATGACAAAGGAATTTTTGTATTAGTAAAAACTTCAAATCCATCTTCTGGTGAATTACAAGACTTAAAACTAGAAAGTGGAAAAGAAATTTATACCCAAGTAGCAGAATTAGTAGAAAAATGGGGAGAAGACTTAAGAGGAGAAAACGGCTATAGCAGTGTTGCTGCCGTAGTAGGAGCAACTTATCCAGAACAATTAGAACAAATTAGAAAAGTAGCTCCACATACCTATTTTCTAATTCCTGGCTATGGGGCACAAGGCGGAAAAGCAAATGACATCGCTTTAGGCTTTGATAACAATTCTTTAGGAGGAATTGTAAATGCTTCAAGAAGTTTAATGTGTGCCTATAAAGCTGATAGATGGAAAGATAAGTTCCAAGAAGAAGATTATGCTAAGGCTACTAGAGCAGAGGCTTTACGCATGAAAGACGAGTTAAATCAAGCAATCAAAGGCTAAGGCATTATCTGGGACAGGTACCAATTATGCCTTTTGGCGTGTTTTTGGTCAGGTTAAAGAAGTAAATAAAAAGGAGGAAAAAATTATGGCAGAGCAAGTATTTGCAAAATTAGTAAAAAAAGAACAATTAAAACCAGACATCTATAAATTTAGTGTAAAAGCACCTAGTATTGTAAAAGCATCAAAACCGGGAAACTTTATTGAAATAAGAGTAAGTCAAACAACAGAGCCTTTCCTAAGAAGACCAATTAGTATCTACAATTTAGATAAAGAAAATGGTATCTTGGAATTTATCTTTCAAGTAAAGGGCAAAGGAACCGAAATTTTAGCCAAGCAAGAAGAGGGAAAAGAAATTGATATCATTGGGCCACTAGGATATGGAACTTTTAAATATGAGAACTATCAAAATTTAGCAATTATCGGTGGCGGAATTGGTGTATTTCCCTTATACGAATTAGCTAAAATTGCCAAAGCTGACAACAAAAATGTTACTACTTATTTAGGATTTAGAAGTAAGGATTTTGTAGTTTTAGAAGAGGAATTTCAAAGCGTATCCAATGAACTTATCTTAACGACAGATGATGGAAGTTATGCAAAACAAGGCTTTGCAATTAACTACTTAGAAGAGGATATTAAAAATGGAAAAATAGATAGCATCTATGCTTGTGGACCACTTCCTATGCTTAAGGCTGTTCAGAAACTAGCCATAGAAAAACAAATTCCATGCCAAATCTCTCTAGAAGAAAAAATGGCATGTGGTTTAGGTGTGTGTTTAGGTTGTGCGGTAAAAACAGCTAAAAGTCCAGCAGATAGTCCACAATACTTACATGTTTGTAAGGCAGGACCAGTATTTAATGCAAAAGATGTGGAGATTTAAGATTTTAAACAAAAATCCATCATATAAATAAAGGGAGGAAGAAATGAAAACAGAAGTAAACTTAGCAGGAATTAAAATGAAAAACCCAGTAACAGTTGCATCAGGAACGTTTGGGTATGGAAGAGAATTTAGCAACTTTTTTGACCTAAGCAAATTAGGAGGAATCATAACAAAAGGAACTTCTTTAAAACCTAGAAGTGGAAACAAACCATCTAGAGTTTATGAAACGCCAAGTGGTATGTTAAACAGTATAGGGCTACAAAATCCGGGAGTAGAATATTTTGCCCAAAATGATTTACCTTTTTTAAAAGAATTTGATACAGCAATTATAGTAAATGCTTGCGGAAGTAGTATTGAAGAATATGTAGACCTTTGCAAAGTACTAAACACATTAGATATTGATGGGGTAGAGCTTAATTTATCTTGTCCAAATGTAAAAGCAGGCTGTATGGCATTTGGAAATACCTATGAAGGGGTAAAACAAGTAACCCAAGAAGTTAGAAAAGTGCTAGATAAGCCACTAATTGTAAAACTAACACCAAATGTTACCGATATTGCATCTGTTGCAAAAGCAGTAGAAGATGCAGGTGCAGATGGCGTTTCCTTGATTAATACCTTACTTGGCATGAAGATTGATATTGACAAAAAAAGACCTGTTCTTGCTAACAATACAGGACGGACTTTCTGGACCAGCCATTCGTCCTGTAGCAGTTCGTATGGTATACCAAGTAGCACAAGCTGTTAATATTCCCGTTTTAGGAATGGGTGGCATTGTAAACGGAGAAGATGCCATTGAGTTTATGTTAGCAGGGGCGACTGCTGTTTCTATCGGTGCTGGTAATTTTATTAGTCCTTTTACTAGTGTAAATACGGTTGAAGGTATTGAAAAGTATATGGAAAAGCATAAGATTGAGGATATTAATGATATTGTTGGTGCTGTTACAATGAACTAAAAGGAAGGAATACAAAAAATGAAGAGGACAAATACGCGTCAAATTATGGTAGGAAATGTTGCAATTGGTGGGCAAGATAAAGTTGTTATTCAATCTATGTGTAATACCAAAACAAAAAACGTGCCTGAAACCGTGAAACAAATTTTAGAATTAGAAAAAGTAGGTTGCCAAGTAATAAGAGTTGCCTGCTTAGATAAAGAGGATGCAAAAGCAATTAAAGAAATAAAGAAACAAATCCATATACCAATTGTTGCAGACATTCACTTTGACCACGAAATAGCACTAGAAGCAATTGAAGCAGGAGTTGATAAAATTCGTATTAATCCCCGGAAACATTGGCTCCAAAGAAAAAGTAAAAGCAGTTGTGGAAGCTTGTAAAAAACATGATATTCATATTCGAATTGGTGTAAATAGTGGCTCTTTAGAAAAAGAATTATTACAAAGAGATGGAAAACCAACTGCAAAAGCAATGATAGAGAGTGCTAAAAAACATATAAAGATATTAGAAGATTTGGACTTTTACGATTATGCCATTTCCTTAAAAGCCTCTAATTTAGATTTATGCATCGAAGCCTACAAACAAGCAGCCGAAGAATTTAGGTGTCCGTTACATCTAGGAATTACAGAGGCAGGAACTGAATTTAGTGGAACCATTAAGTCTAGCATTGGATTAGGTATTTTGTTAAGACAAGGAATTGGAGACACAATTCGTGTTTCTCTTTCTGCCGACCCTGCTAAGGAAATTAGAGTAGCAAAAGAAATTTTAAAAGATTGCAATTGATACCATAAACAACCTACATTAATTTCCTGTCCTACCTGTGGAAGGACACAAATCGACTTGATTCCGATTGCCAAAGAAATGGAAGAATTTTTACAAACCATTGAAAAAGATATTACTGTTGCGGTCATGGGGTGTGCTGTAAATGGTCCTGGAGAGGCACGAGAAGCTGATATTGGAATTGCTCGGTGGCATCCGGAGAAGGTCTTTTGTTTAAAAGAGGAGAAATTATAAGGAAAATTAAACAAGAAGATATGATAGAGGAATTAAAACAAGAAATTGAAAATATGATAAAATAAGTAATGGCGGGTTTGGCAGAAAAACAAATCCGTCACTTGTAATAAATTTTAAGAGGAAGTAAGAAAATATGGAAATTATAGTAGGAAAAACAGCAGGTTTTTGCTATGGTGTAGAAAGAGCAGTAGAAGGTGCTATCCAAGAACTAAACCATGCAAATACTCCTATATGTGCATTAGGGGAAATTGTACACAATAAACAAGTGATTAAAAAGCTAGAAAATTTAGGAATAAAATGTGTAGAAACCATCAAAGAAGCTAAGGGAACAGTTTTAATTAGAGCACATGGTGTTCCCAAAGAAGTCTATGAAATTGCAAAAGAAATGAATATTAAAATTCAAGACTTTACTTGTCCTAATGTTTTAAAAGTACAAAACATAGCAAAAAAATATAGCCAAGAAGGGTATTTTATCTTTTTACTAGGAACTAAAGACCATCCAGAAAACATAGGAACGTTAAGTCATTGCGGAGAATATTATTCCATTTTTGAAAAAGAAGAAGGACTAGAAGATGCCTTCCAAACCTTCCAAAAATCACAAAAAAAGAAACTATTATTAATTTCACAAACTACTTATAGTTTAGAAAGATTTCAAAAAATAGAAGAAATCCTGCATCAAAAAATGCCAAAGGATGTTGATTTTGTAGTAAAAAATACCATTTGTCGAACCACAGAGTTAAGGCAAAAAGAAACGGAAGAACTTTCTAAAAAGGTAGATACCATGATTATTATTGGTGGCAAAAATAGTTCTAATACAAAAAAGATATACGAAGTAGCTAAGAAAAATTGTGAAAATACTTTTTTTGTAGAAACGGTAGAAGAATTAAAGCTTCCTAATCCCATAGAAAAAATAGGAATTATGGCAGGTGCTTCTACTTCTAAAGAGAGTATTGAAGAAGTAATACAATATTTAAAAAACGAATCGTTAGGTAATAGATAAATGCAAATTTGCTAGGTGAAAAATATATTAGAAAAAATGTCGAAAAATGTTGAAAAAAATAAATATTTATGATATAAATATTACATAACTTATTTAAGGGGGAAATTTTTTATGGAAAAATCAAAAATTGATTTATACTTAACGACAAATGCAAAATATTTTGAACCAACAGCAATTCCAATTATTAGACAAAAATTAGAAAATGCTGACGACGATGTACTAGTAACATTACAAGCAACAGAACTAAAAGATCCT
>CANRXN010000046.1 GCA_947643945.1 uncultured Clostridium sp. | reverse complement strand
AAAAATAAAAATAGTATATGTTGGTGTTATATTTTTTTTCGATATTTTTTTTGTATTAATGATTTTGTTTTTGATTTTGAATGGATGATTTTTTTTTATTAGGGATTTTATGTTGATGTTGTTATTTTTATTGATTTGATTTTTACCGGTACTTTCCGGTCGCCAATAATAGGATAACCAAGATAAGCAAGGTGAGCTCGTATTTGATGGGTTTTACCAGTTTCAATTGCTATATCCAACAAAGAAGAGTGATTATCATATTTTTCTAAAACACGATAAGTAGTAACAATTTTTTGATAACCTTTTTTAAAACTGTCAGCAATATAAACCATGGATTTTTTCGTATCTTTAAATAAATAAGCCTCACATCGTTTAAAGTCTTCTTTAGGAATGCCATATACCAAAGCAAGATAATGTTTTTCAATTTCATGTTTTTTGAATTTATCTAGAAGAATAGACAAAGAAGTTTCATTTTTGGCAAATAAAACAAGTCCTGTTGTATTTCGGTCAAGCCTGTGACAAGGCATGGGTTTGAAGCTAAAGTCTTGATAAGTTTTATGCACTAAGGTAGTTAGGCTGTCTACTCCTGTTACTTCTAAATTATAAGGCTTATTTAAAAGTAAAATATTATCGTCCTCGTAGAAAATATCTAAATTAATCTTTGACTCTAATAAATTGTCAGCAATATAAACTAAAATCTCATCTTTTTCGTGAATGGTAATGTTTTGGTTAACACGTTTGCCATTTACTTTAATATCCTTTTTTCGTAAGGTCTTATAAAGCAAATTGGAAGATAAATTTGGTATATTTTCTAACAAAAACGGATTTAATTTTTTTCCATCATATTTGTGGTTTACGATTAACGTTTTCATAGTCTAATTATACTTGATTTTATGTAAAAATGCAAGAAAAAGCCAAAAAAATTCATAGAATGATAGTTGTTAGAATAGAATAGAAATGTGAATTTTGTGTGAAAAAGCAAAAAAACTATTGACAAGAACAAAAAAAGGGTATAAAGTATTAGCAGTCACTAGCCAAGAGTGCTAAAAACTTTTAAGGAGGTACAAAAATGATTAAACCATTAGGAAGCAGAGTATTAATAAAAATGAAAGAAGGCGAAGAAACAACCAAAAGTGGAATTATCTTAGCTGGTAATGCACAAGAAAAGCCACAAATAGCAGAGGTAATAGAAGTAGGACCAGGAGAAAAGGTGGATGGTGTATTAGAACCAGTTACTGTAAAAAAAGGTGATAATGTAATTGTAAGTAAGTATTCTGGAACAGAAGTAAAATATGAAGGGACAGAATATATTATTGTAAAACAAGACGATATATTAGCAATTGTTGAATAAGATAGGTTGCCAATGGTTCCGGTTTTTTTTGGCAACTTATAAATATTAATTTTATATTATGAAATGAAAAAATAGAATTAGTTGCCAAAAAAAATCGGAACCATTGGCAACAAAAGAAAGGAAGGAAGTCAAATGGCAAAAGTCATAAAATTTGGAGAAGAAGCAAGAAAATCTCTATTAGAAGGAGTAAACAAATTAGCAGATACTGTGAAAGTAACATTAGGACCAAAAGGAAGAAATGTTGTATTAGATAAAAGTTTTGGAGCACCTCTAATTACAAACGATGGTGTTACCATTGCAAAAGAAATCGAGCTAGAAGATAAATACGAAAATATGGGAGCTCGTTTAGTAAAAGAAGTATCTACTAAAACAAATGATGTAGCAGGAGATGGAACAACAACAGCTACGGTTTTAGCACAAAGTATGATTAAAGAAGGGGTAAAGAATGTAGCAGCAGGGGCTGATCCAATGGCCATTAAAAGAGGAATTGAAAAAGCAGTTAACGAAGCAGTAGAAGGCTTAAAAGAAATCAGTTCAAATATTAATGGAAAAGAAGATATTGCAAGAGTAGCAAGTATTTCAGCCAATAGCGAAGAAATAGGAAACCTAATTGCAGATGCCATGGAAAAAGTTTCAAAAGATGGTGTTATTACTATTGAAGAATCCAAAACTTCTAACACCGAATTAAATGTAGTAGAAGGAATGCAATTTGATAAAGGTTATTTATCACCATATATGGCAACAGATACGGAAAAAATGGAGGCAGTTTTAGACAATCCTTACATTTTATTAACCGATAAAAAAATTAGCAATGTGCAAGAAATATTACCATTATTAGAAGCCATTATGCAAGAGTCTGGAAAATTATTAATTGTATGTGACGATATCGAAGGAGAAGCTTTATCAACCTTAATTTTAAACAAATTAAGAGGAGTGTTAAATGTAGTAGCTGTAAAAGCACCAGGTTTTGGTGATAAAAGAAAAGCAATGCTAGAAGATATTGCTATCTTAACAGGAGCAGAAGTAATTACCCAAGACTTAGGGTTAGAATTAAAAGATACTACAGTTGCACAATTAGGAAAAGCAAAACAAGTTAAAGTACAAAAAGAAAATACCATTATTGTAGATGGAAATGGTGATAAGCAACAAATTACAGCTCGTATCAATCAAATAAAAACACAAATTACAGAAACGACAAGCGAATATGACAAAGAGCAATTACAAGAAAGGCTAGCTAAAATGGCAGGAGGAGTTGCTGTAATTGGAGTAGGTGCTGCAACAGAAGTAGAAATGAAAGATAAGAAACTAAGAATTGAAGATGCTCTATCTGCTACCAAGGCAGCAGTAGAAGAAGGAATTGTAGCAGGTGGTGGAACCGCTTTAATGAATGTAATTCCAAAAGTAGAAAAATTAGTGGATTCTTTAGAAGGTGGCGAAGCATTAGGAGCAAAAATTGTTTTAAAAGCTTTAGAAGAACCAGTAAAACAAATTGCTATCAACGCAGGACTAGAACCAGCAGTCATTGCAGATAGTGTAAAAAAAGCTTCAAAAGGAGTTGGCTTTGATGCTAGCAAAGAAGAGTATGTAGATATGAAAAAAGCGGGAATTGTAGATCCAACAAAAGTAACAAGAAGTGCATTGCAAAATGCAGCATCAATTAGTGCTATGGTACTTACAACCGAAAGTATTGTAACAGATGCACCAGAGAAAAAAGAATGTAATTGTGGTTCACATGATGCTATGCCTGCTGGCATAGATGGAATGTATTAAAAACCACCATATCGTTTGAAATAATAATTAAGGCATCTTGCCATATAAGGGACTTCCACATCGTAATAGCCGTGCTAACTGGCTTGCTGTGGTTAGTCCCTTTTTTACTAGTTTTTTAATTTCTTCATAAGGGAAAAAAGTTTCCCATGCTTTTTGGTCAGCTATGTCTTCCATTTTTTTGATAAACTCATAGGGAGTGTTCGTGTTATAATAGGCATTTGCTAAGTAATGACCTAATTCTTGAATTAAGACGGTGTTTTCACTAGTAGCTGTTTTTACTTGGGTTTTATCGACAACAATGGCTGTTACGTTATGATAATGAACAATGGCACTTCTGGTAAAAAGCAACTTGTGATGGATATAATAAATGTTTTCTTTTTTCATTTTATCATATAAATCAGTGGTTTTCATGCTAATCTTCTTCTGGTTCCTCCAATTTTTGCTTGGCAAGTAATCCTTCCATTATGTTTTTTAAGGTTTCTTGATTTTCTTCGTTAAGACCTTTAATGCCACTGGCAAAGGCAATATCAATTTCGCTTAAAGGAATTGTTTCAAAGTTTTTTACATCAGTTTTTCCTAAAAGATAATCAACAGATACGTCAAATAAGTCGGCTAGTTTTAGTAAGGTCTCTGTGCTGGGGTCACGTTCTCCATTTTCATAAAAACCAACAATTCTTTGGGATTTCCCAATGTGTTTTGCAAGGTCAGATTGTAATAAGTGTTTTTCCATTCGTAATTGTTTGATTCTATTCATATAAAAATCTCCTTTACATTATATATTGATTATATAACAAATAGTTCGATTAGTAAAGAAAAATTTTATAAAAGTAAAAAAATATTTTACTACGGAGACAAGGGATAAAAAATACATAAAAATAAATTTCTTCAAAAATATTGACAAAGAACAATATGTACGATAAAATTGTAAAAAAAGAAAAACGAACAATAAGTTCGAAAACAATTTAAGAAAAATTAGAAACATTTAAAAGAAAAGGAGGAAAAAGAAATAAAAATGAAAAGAACACAAAAGAAAAAAATAATAGCGTATATGAAGCAATTTGGGAGTGTAACAAGTTGGGAAGCGTATAGGGAACTAGGCATTACACAGTTTGCTACAAGAATAAAAGAATTAAAAGAAGAAGGCTATATTTTTGAAACCAAATGGGAAAAAAGGAAAAATCAAGAAGGAAAACGAGTCAATTTTAAGCGATTTTATTTTGGAAGGAATACTAGTAAAAGCGACAAAAAATGACATTTGAAGTGCCTAGCATTATAAGGTATAATATGTTAGACTAATTTTTGTAGAGGTGATATAAACATGGTAGATGAGTTTGAAGGATTAAGAGAAAAGTTGCACGAGTCGATTGAGGAAAGTGGATTACATTCTGTAAAAACAATAAAAATAAGTAAGAAATATAATGCTTTGGTAAATTTTCATTATCAAAATGAAAGGCAGTATAAGACAGACAATTTAATGTATAAAAAATATGTCGAGTCATTAAAACATTTAAGAAAAATAACAAAAGATTTTGTGGAGTTCCCAACAATTAAACAGTGGAATCATTATGCTAAGGAAAATAATTTATTAAATACAGAAAGTTTAAAATTTATTAGTGGTAGCACTTGGCATGACTTAAGAAATAAGATATATCCCAATTATAAATAGAATCTTTTTTTGTCGAAAATGGGTTTTGTTTTTTAAACTAGCATATTGTATAATACTTTTTGTACGAAAGAAGGTTTTTTGGATATGGAAAGTATAACTTTGAAGGATTTTATAAAAAGAAGAGTAGAAGAAAATCACGATTTGTTTACAGAGGAAGAATTGCAATTAATAATGGGAAATATGGATTGTTTTGGCAAAGTTTATTTGCTAGGGGCTGTTAATAGCAAGGATTGTTATGAAAAGAATGATTTTTAATTGACAAATGGGCTAAAATGGTGTAAGATATTTTTTGGTTATGCCACCATAGCTCAGTTGGTAGAGCAACAGATTCGTAACCTGTAGGTCGGCGGTTCAATTCCGCCTGGTGGCTCCAACGATAGCAAGCAATTCAAGACTTGCTATTTTTTGTTACTCGGTCAAAAAGTGACGAAAAAGTGACGGATTACAAAAAATATCAGAAATAAAGTTAGAAAACATAGATTATTTTTTTGAAAAGTGTTGAACTTCATTTTGAAACCCAGCATGATATTATTGCTTTTTATACATTTCTATGGTAATATGTAAAATATAAAAGGCTTAAGGAGGAAATAAGATGAAAGGTGAATGGACACAAAGTTTTGCAAATGCTGGAGTAGCTCTTGTAATGATTAACGAGTTAGAAAACTTGGAAGATTCATACAGAAGAGAAGAAACTTCACAGGAAGCATACGAAAAAAGGAAATCAGAACTGCAAAAGATGTTGAACAATGTAACAAATTAACTTTTTATTCTATTTCTAAATAGCTCTCTTGATATTTTTTATTCGAGGGAGCTAATTCTATTTTTTATATAATTTATTGAAAAGAAAATATTGTAAATGTTATCATCAAAATAGATATTTTATTGTGAAAGGAAGAAATAATATGGAGAAAATCAATGTTTCGAGTAAAATAAAATTAGATAGTTGAGATGAATATATATTAATTGAAAAGATTTTTTTGAAGAAAGATGGATCTAGAAATGCAAGTCAAAAAGCGACGGACTTTTTTAGAACTAAAAAGAAGCGGAAATTTTAACCACTTCTTATACTGATTTTACATGTAAAAAATTATCCATTTTATCAGCAACTTCTTTGAATCCATTATCAAAGAAATGTGAATATATATTATGAGTTACTGAAACACTAGAATGTCCAGCTCGTTTACTTATTATTTGAGATTGAATACCACTTGTTATTTGTAGTGAAATACTAGTATGTCTTAAACCATGAAATGTAATTCTTTTTAGGTCATATTTCTTGATAAGTTTTTCTAAAATTTTTGATGGTGTATCTGGGTGCATATCTCCGCCGTAATCTGTTGTGAAAATTCTATTTGAATTTTGCCACTTGTTACCTAATAGCAATTTTTGCTTATCTTGTTCAGACTTGTGTTTTTTTAATATTTGAAGTGTTGTAGGTGTAATATATACTATTCTATTACTTGTGTCTGATTTAGTTGTCTTTTCAAAGATTCCATATCCAGTCACATATTGAGTTACTTTGTTAATATCAATAGTTGACTTCTTAAAATCAATATCATTCCATGTAAGACCAGTCAATTCGCCACGTCTACAACCACTATCTAAAGCTAGCATAATAATTGCTTGATATTTAATAGGTTCGTTTTGCAATGCTTCAATTAGTTTTTCAACATCTTCAGGAGAATAGCATTGAATTTCTTTTTTATGTACTTTTATAGGAGTAACATTTTGATTGATATTAGAATGTAAATATCCCCATTTTACAGCTGTATTTAATATTTCTGATACTAGGGTATAGTGATGTTTAACTGTTTTTTCAGAATATCCATTTTTATTTTTGCCTTTTCCTTTGCAAGTTTTAAGTTCATTGTAAAAATCTTCTAAAATCTTAACATTTAAGTCTTTAACTTTTATATGACCTATACAATGAGCTATATTTTTACAATATCTTTCGTATTCTTGATATGTTTTAATTCCAATATTGCCTTTTTTAGATTTTAGCCATTCGTCAATTAGTTCTTGCATAGTCATAGCATTCTTTTTAACATAGGTATTATTTTTTAATTGTATTTTTAGTTCGTTTTCACGTAATATCGCTTCTTTTTTGCCACCGTAAAAGGTTTCTATGTGTCTTATTCTTTTGTTTCCATTGTAGCCTATTGGTATGTCTATTTTGTACTTCTTATTTTTTATTATTTCTTGTACTGCCATTTTTTACACCTTCTTTCTGTTTTATAATCCATTCTACAAAATCTTTTTCTTTTAACTTTCCAGATTGATATTGTTCTTTTTTCTTTTGATAATTTTCTTTGTAGGTATTGAATTTCTTTTGATACATTTCTTTATCTTTGGTATTATTTGTATTTGCTCGGTTTATTCTCATTCTAAAGAATTGACTTGTTTTATTGTGTTCATATTTTATTGGTGTTGATTTTATCTCATCTCTATATGTCTTTTTTGCTCCATATTCTTTGCAAGTTTTATTAGGATTTTGTGGACTAGAGTTATTGCAATATTTCTCATCCGTTCTTGATTCAGCTATAAAAAAATTATTACAATTAGAACATTTTTTTACACATATATTTTTTTCAATAATTAGTTTTCTATAAACCTCAAGTATATCACTTGCTTTTTCAATCTGATATGAAAT
>CANRXN010000045.1 GCA_947643945.1 uncultured Clostridium sp. | reverse complement strand
AACAAAATTTATTAATATCTTTATAAAATAATATTCTATGAAACAATTCATAAAATATAAAAAGGCAAATTGACTTGAACGAGCATTTTATATTTTATAAATTGTTTATAAGATAACTTTATCAAAAATAAAAAATAATTATTATAAGTTATTCTTCCTTCAAACGAATTGGTAAAATCATATAAGTATAATCACTATTATCAGTAGATTTCACCAAACAAGGAGAGATACTAGAGCCAAACTCTACAAAAACCTCATCATCCTCAATCGCCTTTAAACTATCTAAGAAATACTTAGGATTAAAGCCAGCCTCCAAATTCTTTCCTTCAGTAGAAACAAAAAGCTCTTCCTTTGCGTCTCCTGTTTGATTCGTACAAGAAATTGTAACCTTTCCAATATCCACTTGAACCTTAACAGGATATTTCTTCTCCTTTTCCACCGTTGAAGCTGAAATTAAGCTGATTCTTTCAAAACTATTTTGAAGATTTGCCTTATTTACTCTTACTCTCGTTTCCCAATTACTTGGAATAACATTTTTATAATTTAAAAACTCACCATCTAAAATTCTAGTAACAACCTTACAGTTGTCCATTTCAAATAAAGCTTGATTTTTAGAAACGCCAATTTTTACTGGTTCAAACGTATCGCTAATAATCTTATTAACCTCATTTAATGTCTTACCAGGAATAACCGCTTTAAAATCATTACTTTGTTTATTTAAGAAAATACTTCTTAGAGCCAAGCGGAAACCATCTACAGAAACTAAAGTTAATTTATTATTTTCAATTTCAAATAAACATCCTGTAAAAATAGGTCTGCTTTCTTCTGTACTAACGGCAAAAATCGTCTTTCGAATCATATTTTTTAGTACATTTTGATCAACCTCAATTGAATTTTCTACTTCTATTTTAGGAAGCTCTGGAAATTCTTCTGGGTTCATAGTTGCTAACTTATATAAAGAACCTTCACATTCAATCTCTAATAAATTCTTATCATTAACAGAAATATGAATTTCCGTATCTGGTAACTTCCTAATAATTTCACTGAACATGATAGCATTTACTACAGTACTTCCCTGTTCTATTACATCACATTCCATAACATATTCGATCCCTATTTCTAAATCATAGGTTGTTAATTTTATTTCATTATCATTGGTTTGAATTAGTATTCCCTCTAGTATTGGCATAGTTGTTTTTGAAGCTACACCTTTTACTACGGAATTAATAGCTTTAAGGATAGTATCCTTGTAACAAACTATTTTCATTTTGCTTCCTCCTTTTTATTATATATAATATTTATAGTAGTAATAGTATTAGGCACAGTGGAAACTGTGGAAAACTATGTGTAAAGTTAGAATGCCTAGAAAAAATGATGTTTATAACTTGGTGGAAAACTTCAACTTTTATCCACACTTTCCCTTTTGCTTTGTGTAAAAGTTAGATATACACAGCTTATTAACAGCTTATTAACACTCCATTGTGGATAGTCAATCAAGCTGTTCCGTAAGAAGAGATTAAAACTTCTTAAACCAAACAATAATTTTTCAAACACAAATTTTAAAAAAGTTCGAAATCTATTTTCCCTAAGCTTGTTTGCCATCAATAATTAAGTTTTTCACACTATCCACAATCTGTTTTGTATTATTTTTTTCTTTGATTTCTTTTTCAATTTTTTTGCATCCATGCATAACGGTTGAATGATCTCTTCCACCAAAATCATTACCAATTTGAGGATAAGACATATTGGCTACTTCACGACAAAGATACATAGCAATTTGCCTTGGATAAGCAATATCATTCGAACGTTTATTGCCAGATAAATCATCTTTATTAATACTAAAATATTTTGCAACTGTTTCTTTGATAAACTCACTAGAAATAACCTTATCCTTTTCATTTTTAAAGTCATCAAGCGTTTTTTCTGCAAGTTCTCGAGTAATTGGTGTATTATTTAAAGAAGCTACAGCCACTATTTTATTAAATACACCCTCTAACTCCCTAATGTTTGAATCAATACGGTTAGCGATGTTAGAAAGAATAAAATCGTCAATTACTACCCCTTCTACCTGAGACTTTTTCCTTAAAATTGCAAAACGTGTTTCATAATCTGGACAAGAAATATCGGCTAAAAGCCCCCACTCAAACCTAGATTTAAGCCTGTCCTCCAAAAATGGGATATCCCTTGGTGGTTTATCACTAGAAATGATGATT
Organism: uncultured Clostridium sp.; assembly: GCA_947643945.1. Taxonomy (GTDB): domain Bacteria; phylum Bacillota; class Clostridia; order TANB77; family CAG-508; genus CAG-269. Next base: position 5,287 of record CANRXN010000045.1, on the reverse strand, counting down.
TGCTTTCTTTCCTCACGAAGTGAATTAAACGTGTGGAAAAATTCTTCTTGAATTCTATCTTTTCCGGCAATAAATTGAATATCGTCAATCAATAAAACATCAATATTTCTGTATTTATTTCTAAAAATTTCATTTTTATTATCTTTAATTGCATTAATTAGTTGATTTGTGAATTTTTCAGAAGTTACATACAAAATTTTAGCATCTTTTTTATTTTCTAAAATACGATTTCCAATGGCATGCATTAAGTGCGTTTTTCCTAATCCTACTCCCCCATACAAAAATAAAGGATTGTAAGATTCACCGAGGCTCATTTCCTACGGCTAAGGCAGCTGCATGGGCTAGTTTATTGTTTTCCCCTACAACAAAGGTTTCAAATGTGTATTTTGGATTTAAGCCAGAATTAACAGCTCTTGCATCAAGTGATACAGCATCTACATTTGACTCTTCTAATACCTCTAAAATACCCTCTTTTTCCTCTGTTTCTAAATCGATAACAGAATATTCCCAATCTCGATTGGTGATAAAGCGCAAAGTATTTAACAACAAAGGTTTATATTTGGTATCAATAAAATCCTTTTGATAGGCAGAAACGGCAGTAAAAACAATATGATTGCCATCAATACTTCGAATATTTAAAGGGTTAATCCAAGTATCAAAAGAAATTGTTGTAACCTCTGTTCTTAAGGCATTTTTAATCTTTTCCATTAAATCATTTTTATCAAAAGTCAATTAAAATCATCCCTTCAAACTTAAAAGTTATCCACAACTTTATCCACAAATGTTGATAAAATAGCGGTGTTTTTTGTAAAAATTAAAACAATCATACGAACATAAATTCTTTTTATTGTCCATAAAAAACGCTCCTAATTTTTTACTCCCTAATCATAACAGATTTTTACACAGAAAGTCAACAAAATGTGGAAAAAATTTTAAAATCACTTGACTTTTAACCACAATTTAAGGTATAATAATTCTACTTGTTAAATTATGAAAACAAAAAAGCAATAGGAGGTGTAGCAAAGCATGAAAAGAACCTATCAACCAAAAAACAGACAAGAAAAGAAAGAACACGGATTTATGAAAAGAATGAAAACAAGAGCAGGAAGAAATATCTTAAAAGCAAGAAGAGCAAAAGGAAGAAAAAAATTAACAGCGTAAGTTAAGCTAAAAGAAAAGGCCGCAGGGAATGCGAGCCTTTTAGCATAACGTTAGAATTAGGAAAAGAACATGAAAAAAACAAAAATGTTGAAAAAAAACTATGAATTTAGAAACGTTTTATCAAAAGGAACCTATTATTCTGGAAAATACATAGAAGCCTTTATCCAAAAACAAAAACAACAAAATGTAAACTTTTTAGGAATAGCCGTAAGCGTAAAGGTAGCAAAAGCCGTAAAAAGGAACCACATCAAAAGATTAATAAAAGAAAACTATCGAAGCTATGAAGAAAAAATAAACGGGGGAAATCGTATTGTATTTTTATGGAAAAAAAAGGCCCAAATCCAGCATGCAACCTATCAAAACATAAAAAAGGACATGCAAATTATTTTTGATAAAGCTAACATAAATAAGGAGTAACATGAAAAAATTACTAATATGGCTCATAAACGGATATCAAAAGTATATCTCAAAAGCCTTAGAAAGTAAAAACATTCATTGCAAATATTACCCAACCTGTTCGCAATACACCAAAGAGGCCATCATAAAATACGGAGCAGGGAAGGGCACTATCAAAGGAATAGGAAGAATTTTACGATGCAATCCCTTTTCCAAAGGTGGATATGACCCATTAAAATAAAATTTAGGAGGAATTTAGGTCCATGTTTGAATTTTTAGCAAGCATTTTTGGATATTTATTATCCATTTTATATAACCTTGTAAACAACTATGGTCTAGCCATTATATTATTTACCGTTATCATAAAACTATTATTGTTACCTTTATCCATAAAACAACAACGCACCATGAAAAAAAGTGCAAAACTACAAGAAAAAATGAAAATAATACAATTCAAATATAAAAATGACCCAGAAAAAATGAACCAAGAAATCATGAGTTTATACAAAAACGAGAAAATGAGTCCATTTAGTGGTTGTTTAACAGCAATTGTACAATTTTTATTACTACTATCTATCTTTTACCTAGTAAGAAATCCACTAACTTACATGCAAAAAATACCAACAGACGATATCAATAAATATGTAAATCAAATGCAAGAAGAAGGAAAAGAAATCAGCAAAGCCTATCCAGAAATCGATTTAATAAGAGAAGCAGACTGGTTAAAAGAAAAAAATCCAGAAGACACCGGAATAGACAAACTAAAGATACAAATGGAATTTTTAGGATTAGACCTAAACAAAGTACCACAACAAAATATGACAGACTATACCGTATACATCATACCAATTCTATACATCTTATCTTCATTCATTTCAATTAGAATGACAACTGCTATGCAACAAAAACAAAACAAAGAAAAAATTATCGACGGAAAAACAGGAGAGGCAGAGGAAAACAAAGAAACCGAAATGGATGCGGTAATGCAAACCAACAAAATGATGTCTTGGATGATGCCAATTATGTCGATATCCATTGCCTTTGTGGCACCGCTAGGATTAGCTTTATACTGGTTAATGAGTAACCTTCTTATGATTTTAGAAAGACTTGCATTAGACAAATTTATCAAACAAGAAGATGGGGAAGAAGAAAACTAGAAAAGGCAATTAATAGAGGTAATTTTAGAAAGGAATGAAAAAAGCATGGAAAACACAATAATAGCAGAAGGAAAAACTACCAACGAAGCCATTGAAAACGGGCTAAAAATATTAAAAGTACCAAAAAACAGAGTGGAAATTAAAGTATTAGAAAATGAAGATAAAAGAAGCTTTTTTAGTATCTTAGCGCCAAGAGTTGTTAAAGTAGAAATGACCGTAAAAGAAGTACAAGAAGGAAGAAAAGAAAAAATAGAGAAAAAACAAGAAGAAATCGTAAAAAAAGAAATAGAACTAAGTAAAGAAGAACAAGAAAAAGCAAAACAAAACGTAGAAAACTTCTTACAAGACTTTGTAAAAAAATTACCAGAAGGAACAGCCTACAAAGTAGAAACCACAACAAGTTACATCAATGTGGACATAAATAGCAAAGACTTAGGTTACTTAATAGGACATCGCGGAGAAACCTTATATGCGATGCAAAATGTACTTTCTGCCATTGCAGGAAAAGGCATAGAAAACAGAGTTAGAGTTATATTAGATATAGAAGGCTATAAAGCAAAAAGAGAAAAAACACTAGAAGAATTAGCGGAAAAAGTAGCCAAAACTGTAATAAGAACAAGAAAGCCAATCAAACTAGAGCCAATGCAAGCCTATGAAAGAAAAATTATTCATAGCAAACTACAACAAAACAACAAGGTAGAAACCACAAGTGTTGGGGAAGAACCTTATAGAAGGATTGTAGTATCTTTAAAAAGTAAATATTAGATAAAACTTGGAGGTCAAAGGTCGAGGTTTTACAATTTCTTTATTGTAAGCTACCATTGCCTTCATTTTTTTTAATTGTATTTTTTATAAAGTATAATTAAAATATTTATATATTTTAATTATATAATCATAAAAATAAAAGGAGAAAAAAATGAGCACAATCGTATCAATCTCAACGGCACCACGGAATAGGTGGAATAGGAATCATAAGAATGAGTGGAAAAGAAAGCTTTTCCATATTAGAAAAAATATTCCAGCCCAAAAACAAAACCAAACAAATCAAAGGAAACACCATAAAATATGGGCATATTGTAGACAACCAAGAAATAGTAGACGAAGTATTAGTATCTTATTTTAAAGCACCCAAAAGCTATACAACTGAGGACATGTGCGAAATCAACTCACATGGAGGAAACGTAATCGTTAAAAGAATTTTAGAAATATGCCTAAAAAATGGAGCAGAACTAGCCGAAGCCCGGAGAATTTACCAAAAGAGCCTTCCTAAACGGAAGAATCGACCTAAGCCAAGCAGAAGCAGTAATCGACGTAATCAACGCAAAATCAAGCAAAGAAGCAAAAACAGGAATCAAACAACTAGAAGGCATGCTATCCAAAAAAATCAGTGAAATCAAGCAAGAAATCCTAGACGTCATGGTAAACATCGAAGTAGCCATAGACTATCCAGAATACGACGTAGACGACGTAACCAACCAACAAATGTTAGAAATGCTAGAAAGCGTAAATAGAAAACTAGAAAAACTAGAAAAAAGCTTTGACAACGGAAAAATCATAAAAGAAGGAATCAAAACTGCCATAATAGGAAAACCAAATGCCGGAAAATCCTCTTTACTAAACGCTATTGTAAAAGAAGAAAGAGCCATCGTAACCGAATACGAAGGCACAACCCGAGACACCATCGAAGAATTCGTAACCATAAATGGCATTCCCCTAAAACTAATTGACACAGCAGGAATAAGAAAAGCCAAAGACGAAGTCGAAAAAATAGGAATCGCAAAAGCTAGGGAAATCGCCCAAGAAGCAGATTTAGTAATTGCCATCTTTGACAGCAGTAAAGATTTAAGCACTGAAGACCTAGAAATATTAGACCTAATCAAAAATAAAAAAACAATCATCATCCTAAACAAAATGGACCTAAAATCAGTTTTACAACCAAATGATAGTAGACTAAAAGCCGTAAGTAAGCACATTATCAAAATATCAGCTTTAAACCACGAGGGAATAGACCAACTATACCAAGAAATTACCAAACTATTTGAACTAAACGAAATTAACTTAGATAACGAAATCGTAATCACAAACCTAAGACACAAAAACCTAATAACCAAAGCCATCGAAAACGTCCAAAAAACCAAAGAAACTATCTATCAAAAAATGCCACTAGACATTGTTGCCATTTTCATAAAAGATATTTTAGAAGACTTGGGAAATATAACAGGGGAAATGGTAAGCGAAGACATTATAAACGAAATATTTGCTAAATTCTGTTTAGGAAAATAAATCTTGTTGTGTCGTGTTCTGGGACAGGCACCAATACACCCCGTTTGTCGTGTTTTGGGACAGGTTAAAAACAATCACAATTCTAAAACTCTAAAATCAAAAATAAGACAATTTAAGATAAAAAACATATAATTTGCTTTTGAAACAAGAAAAAGTCTCAAAACGCAAAATAAAAGCAAATAGAACGGCGGAGATAAAAAAGCATAATTTATCTGTTCACAATAAATAAGAATCACTATTATATGGTGTATTTTGTGACAGGTTAAAAAGGGGAGAAAAACTTAAAAAAC
>CANRXN010000044.1 GCA_947643945.1 uncultured Clostridium sp. | reverse complement strand
ATTTAAAAGATTTTGAAATTATTTTTCGTTCTCAAAGTTGTTTACCAACCAGACCATAGTTAGAGCAAGAAAAACAAAGAGGAGCCATTGTAACAACAGAAATTGAAATGCTAATGAAAATGTGTCCTTGTAAAATAATTGGTGTAACAGGAAGTGATGGAAAAACAACGACAACTAGTTTAATTCATGCTCTTTTACAAAAAGCAGGTTATCGTACTTTTTTAGGAGGAAATATTGGAACACCATTATTTGCCCGTCTTCCAGAAATGACACCAGAAGATATTGTGGTACTAGAGTTAAGTAGTTTTCAATTGATGGGAATGGAAATAAGTCCAGATATTTCGGTTATTACTAATGTAACCCCAAATCATTTAAATATTCATAAAGATTATCAAGAATATATTGAGGCTAAGAAAAATATTTTTAATTTTCAAAATGAAAATGGTTTTTTAATTTTAAATTATTATAATGAAATTAATAAAAATTGTGCGAAATAAGTAAAAGGAAAAGTTATTTTCTTTAGCCATAAAGAAAAATTAGATAATGGCTTTATGGTAGAGCGGAAAAGTGATAAAAGAATGTGTAGATGGTGTAAGAGGTCATATTTTTAACGGGGAAGAGGCGATTTTAAGAGGTTCTCATAACTTAGAAAATATAGCCACAGCACTTGCTGCTACCAAAACTTTGGTTTCCATCGACGATGCCACAAAGGCGATTAGGGAGTTTAAGCCAGTAGCACATAGAATTGAGTTTGTAAGAGAAATAAATCAGGTAAAATGGTACAATGATTCAGCTAGTTCTTCTCCTACTAGAACATTATCAGGTCTAAATGCTTTTGACGAAAAAATTGTTTTAATTGCTGGTGGTTATGATAAAAATTTAGATTATGAACCACTTGCCAAAACGATTGTAGATAAGGTAAAAGGATTACTGCTAATTGGTCAAACTGCTGGTAAGATTTTTGATGTGGTAAAACAAGAATTGGAAAATCAAAATAAAACGTTAGCAATTCATATGTGTGATAGTTTAGAACAAACAGTACTTTTAGCTCGGTAAGCTAGCTAAACCTCGGGGATGTTGTTTTGTTTTCTCCTGCTAGTGCTAGTTTTGATATGTTTAAGGATTTTGCAGACCGAGGAGAACAGTTTAAAAGATTGGTAAATAGGAATCTAAATTAACTAATATAAGTGTGAAAGAATGATATATTTTTATGAAATAACAATTCGGGGGGACCAGTAAGATACAGTCTGTTATGAAATTACATACTGTTCGCAACTGGGAGTTATTGAATAAAAATATATCATTCTTTCACACCTTTTTGTATTATTTTCATATAATATACAAAACAATAAGGAGGTATATTATATGTATCAAGAAAGTTACGAAGACTACATACGAAGCATTTTAGGTTACCCAAATTACGGAAGCCATAGTGAAAACTGCTGTATGACAAATACTTATGAAGCTATGCCAATGGAAATACCAGAAAATAATACTCAAAATATAAAACTAGAAGGTTGCTACCCAGAAATTTACAAAGTGGTTTATCCTATGATAAATAAAGCTTGTAGTACAAACACAAAGCCAATTACGGAAGAATTAATCGACGAATTAACCAATGAAATTTATTTATCCATTGAAAATGACAATGAAATTAATGTAACCATTAACCTAAATAATGAAGTAGGCAATATAACTAACAATCGAAATGCTAACGCTACATCTAGTAGCAAAATGAACCGTACAAATAATGTAACACCAAATATTACCCAAAAGCCACAAGAAAATAGGGGAGAAGATAGACAGTTTAGAAATAGAGGATTACAAGATTTGATTCGAATTTTATTAATAAGAGAATTTTTAGGAAGACCGGGGCACGGAGGACATAGACCACCTCATCCACCAATGAGACCTCCATTTCCGCCACCACATGAGGGAGGACCACGTCCACCATTTCCACCACCAGGAGGAGGCCCAAGACCTCCAATTATGCCACGAGGTGTAGATGGTTTATATGATTTATACGAAAACTAAAAAGCAACCCTGCTTAGGTAAATCCTAAGTAGGGTTACTTTTATATAAGAGGAGTAGTTTGCTAAAACTGATACAACATGGGGAAGCATATTGTATCATAGCAAACCACTATGTAGGATCTCGCATCTAGCGATGCGAGAATGTCCCGTGGGGGATTCGAACCCTCAACTGATTCATTAAAAGTGAATCCGCTTTACCTATTTAAGCTACCGAGACTAGAGTTACAAACCTTATGGTTTAAAACATAAACAATTATAATACAATTTTATGTAAAAGTCAATATTTTTTTGAAAAATTTTCCACATTTCGACAAAATTTCACGAATAGAAAAAGTAAAAAATGCAAAAACTAATTTTGAGAAAAATTGAAAGGTGGTAAAGATATGAAAGTAAAAGACTGTATGTGTCATGATGTAGCATGTGTAAAGCCAGACGAAAACTTAAATCAAGTGGCAAAATTAATGAGTGAAAAACATGTAGGATGTATTCCTGTTTGTGACGAAAACAATTGTCTTTGTGGGATTGTAACTGATAGAGATATCTTACTTCGAGCTGTTGCCTGCGAAAAAGACACAAATACTTGCAAAGTAAGTGATATAATGACTTGTAATGTTTGCACTTGTAAAGAAGACGACGAAATGACAAATGCTCAAAGTAAAATGTCACAAAATCAAATTAGAAGGTTGCCAGTATGTGATCAAAATAATAAAGTAATAGGAATTTTAACGTTAGGAAATTTAGCACAAAATGAAAGAGAATTAGGTGTGCAAGAGGTATGCACCACAATAGAAGGAATTTGTAATTGTAGTGAACACAAAAATGCTGAGTAGATAGCAAAAATGAAACAATTGAAAAATCAAAGAAAAGGACGGATAATTTCCGTTCTTTTACATACAATAAAATAAAGGAGGAAGGACATGGTAATTGATGTATCTTATTGGACAAGAGTATTAAAAAACATTTTATATGTAATATTACTATTAGTCGGTCTGTATATTGCGTTAAAACTATCTATTTTTTATATGCCATTTTTAGTAGCTTTTATCATATCCTTAATGATTGAACCTGCCATCAAATTTATTATGGCAAAAACCAAACTAACAAGAAGAGCAAGTTCCATTATCATATTTGTAATCGTATCTGTTATTTTATTAGGACGGTTTAGCTTGGATATTAATAACTCTCTTTGCAGAATCTTCTAGTCTTTTACAAGGATTAAATGATTATTTTGATAAAGCTTATTTGCAATTCCAAAAATTGATGGAAAGCTTTCAATTTGACAAAATACACTTATCAACAGAAGTATTAAATGTCATTCAAAATTCAACAGGGGACATATTAGAAACAGCATCTAATTGGGTTAGAAATTTATTAACAGGATTAATTAATTTAGTAACCAGCTTGCCATCTATTGCTATTTGTGTAGGAATCTCAGTTGTGGCACTTTATTTTATCTGTGTCGACAAAATCTATATATTAGACCAAATAGAACATCATTTACCAAAAGTGTGGGTACGAAAAATAGGAAAACATTTAAAAGATTTAATCCAAACTCTTCGGAGGATATCTAAAAGCAGAAGCAAGCCTAATTTTAGTATCTTTTATCTTATCTTTAATTGGATTATATATATTAGAATTTACAGGCTTCAATGTCCAATATCCATTATTAATGGCATTATTTATTGGTTTTGTTGATGCCTTGCCAATCTTAGGTTCTGGAACTGTTATGATTCCTTGGGCAATTCTTTGTGCTATAAATGGTGACCTAAACTTAGGAATTGCCATCATTGTGTTATTAATTATCATGTCAGTGGCAAGACAGATTTTAGAGCCAAAATTGGTTAGCAAAAATATAGGGGTACATCCTATTTTCACCTTAATTGCTATGTATACAGGGTTTAAGGTGATTGGCATTATGGGCTTATTAATTGGACCAATTGTTTTGATTATTTTTAAAAATATTTTTGCTAGCTTAATTGACCAAGGTGTATTTAAAACAATATTTGATAGAAAATAATGTCCCCACTGGTTCCGGGTTTCTTTGGGGACATCTTGCAAAAAATTATATCTATTTTCTGAAGAAACCCAAGATTTCTACCTTCCAAATAGTTTTTTATAAAAAAATGATGTATCAAATGAAGATAAAATATGCTTATTAACATTTGAAAAATCGATAAAAGATAAAATAAAGCAGGAGGTAATTGACTGGGAATTTGACGCCGTTTGTAAACTATATGATGCTTCAACTAAATAGGAAAGAGTAAGGGACACATCTTGAAATTTAAGATGTATCCCTTTTACTATTTTATTCCCATTCAATGGTTGCTGGTGGTTTTGAGGTAATGTCATAAACGACGCGGTTTACATGGTTTACTTCGTTGACAATACGAGAAGATACTTTTTCTAGTATTTCGTAAGGAATTTTACTCCAGATGCCTGTCATAAAGTCGGTAGTTTCAACGGCACGTAAAGCAATGGTGTAGTCATAGGTTCTTTCGTCTCCCATAACACCAACTGATTTTAGGTTGGTAAGAACGGCAAAGTATTGGTTGATACTTTTGTGTAGTCCTGCTTTTGCGATTTCTTCTCTAAAAATGCTGTCTGCATCTTTTAAAATAGTTAGTTTGTCGTCTGTGATGTCACCAATGACACGAATAGCAAGTCCAGGTCCTGGGAAAGGTTGACGGTAAACTAAGTTTTCTGGAATTCCTAGTTCTAGTCCGGTTGTTCTTACTTCGTCTTTAAATAAATCTCTTAATGGTTCTACAATTTCTTTAAAATCTACATAAGAAGGAAGTCCTCCTACATTGTGGTGGCTTTTAATAACAGAGCTTTTGCCAAGTCCGCTTTCGATTACGTCAGGGTAGATGGTTCCTTGTACTAAAAAGTCAACGGCTCCAATTTTTTTAGCTTCTTCTTCAAAAACACGAATAAATTCTTCGCCTATGATTTTTCTTTTTTTCTCTGGGTCGGTTACACCTGCTAATTTTGCTAAAAATCTATCTTTGGCATTTACACGAATTAGGTTGATGTCAAATTGGTTGCGGAAGATTTCTTCTACTTCGTCTCCTTCGTTTTTTCGCAATAACCCATGGTCAACAAAGATACAAGTTAAGTTTTTACCAATGGCTTTAGAAAGGAGAACAGCTGCAACAGAAGAGTCAACACCTCCAGATAAAGCACATAAAGCTTTTTTATCGCCAATTTTTTCTTTTAATTTTTGGATACTTTCTTGGGCAAAAGAAGAGATAATCCAATCCCCTTTGCAATTACAAATTTTAAATAGGAAGTTTTTGATTACTTCGATTCCATTAATAGAACTGTTTACTTCTGGATGGAATTGGATACCGTATAGTTTCTTTTCTTCATTTTCCATAGCAGCATTTGGGCAAGATGGGGTAGAGCCAATATTTTTGAAACCTTCTGGAACAGTTTCTACATAGTCTGTATGGCTCATTAAAAAGCCATTGGTATCTCCGAATTCTTGAAAAAGTAGGGAAGTGTTATCAATAGATACTTCTGTTGTTCCATATTCACGTTTATTGGGTCTTGCTACGTTTCCTCCTAAGGTAGTAGCCATAAGTTGCATTCCATAACAAATACCAAGGATTGGTATTCCTAGTTCGAAGATTTCTTTGCTACATTTTGGAGAGTCTTCTCCATAAACACTAGCAGGTCCTCCTGTAAAGATAATTCCTTTTGGGGCTTTTTCTTTGATTTTTTCGATAGCGATGTCATAAGGTACTACTTCTGAGTAGCAATTACATTCTCTTACTCGTCTTGCGATTAGTTGATTGTATTGTCCTCCAAAGTCGAGGATTAGGATTAGTTCGTTTTTCACTTTTTTACCTCCGCTTATAAAATTTGTTTTATTTTATCATATTAAGGGGAAAAAGTAAAGAAAAAATGCTCTTTAGCTATATGGTTCTGATTCATTTGTGATAATGTCTTAATAAATCATTTGAGAAAATGTCCCAACCAAAAAAATAATATAGATACTTTCAGTAAAAAAATATATAATGAACTCATTATAATTTTTATTGGAGGTACTAATGAGAAAGGTTGAGTTAAAAATGAAAGAAGAATACAAATACAAAACTATTAAAAAATTAGTAGAAACAAATGGAAACAAAAAAAGAGCTGCGACTAAATTAGGTTGTACTGTTAGACATATTAATCGAATGATTGCTGGCTATAAAGAAAAAGGTAAGGAATATTTCCTTCATGGCAATCGAAATCGAAAACCTAAACATGCTTTAACTCAAGAATTTAAAAATTATATTATAGACTTATATTTATCTAAATATTGGGACTGTACTTTTACCTTATTTTCTGAGCTTCTTGCTACTAGAGAAAATATATATCTTTCTGTTGACGAGGTTAGAGTTCTACTTACAAAAGAATATATTTTATCTCCTAGATCTCAAAAATCTACTAGAAGAAGATTCAAAAAGGAACTTCTTGCTATGCAACAAAAGGCTAAAAATAAATCCGAAAAATCTAAAATCCAAGCCAATATTGTTGCTATTCAAGATTCTCATCCTAGGCAACCTAGATGCCAATACTTTGGTGAAGAAATACAGATGGACGCATGTAAACATATCTGGTTTGGCAAATCCTATTCTCATCTACACATTGCTTTAGATGATTCAACTGGTAATATTGTTGGTGGTTATTTTGATAAAGAAGAAACTTTAAATGGCTACTATCACGTAACCAAACAAATACTTACAAAATATGGAATACCTTATAAATTTAAGACAGACAAAAGAACAGTTTTCGAGTATAAAAGAAAAGGCTCTTCTCTACTAGAAGAAGATACCTTTACCCAATTTTCCTATGCCTGCTCCCAGTTAGGCATAGAACTTGAAACTAGCTCTGTTCCTGAATTTAAACCTCGTGTTGAAAGAGTATTTCAAACTCTTCAAATGAGACTAATTGTAGAATTAAGACTTGCTGGTATTACTAATATCAACGATGCCAACAACTTCTTAAAACAATACATACATAAATTCAACGAACAATTTGGTTTGTACATTAATCATAACAAATCTGTCTTTGAAAAGCAACCTGATGAGAAAAAAATTAATTTAATTTTAGCTATTTTAACTAAAAGAGTAATTGATAAGGGACATTCTATAAAATTCAAAAATAAATATTATAGGCTAATAAACAAAGTTGGAAGCCCTATCTACTTTAACCATGGAACTACTTGTATTGTTATCAAATCATTTGATAATAAGCTATATGCAACAGTTGATGATAACATATTTGCTTTAGAAGAAATTCCAGAAGTACAAGCTTTATCGGAAAACTTTGATGAAATAAAAGAAGTTAAACCTAAAAAAGTATATATTCCAAGAATGGATCATCCTTGGAAACGAAAACTATTTGAAGCTTTTTTAGAAAAACAAGAGCATCGTTTTGAAATGGTTTCTTAAATTAAAAATTTAGCACTAATTTTTAATTTTAATTAGTGCTAATGTTTAAAAATTTTTGGGACATTTTCAAAAATGATTGACAG